>JBKJNG010000626.1:0-2778 GCA_046596065.1 Phnomibacter sp.
TGGCGTTAAGAGCGGTTTCAGCATTATATTGCGCACGGCCGACACCTAATTGTTTGCCATTCTTATTGCATATTTTAAGCAGATCGCCTTTCTTAAAATCACCATCAATTTTTATAACACCAACCGGTAAAAGGCTGGTAGGTTTTGAAGATAATAAAGCTTTCTCAGCACCTGTATCTATCAGTATTGTTCCTTTTACAAAACCCTCGGAATGCGCCATCCATTTCTTAATACCCGATACATTTTTCTTTGGCTTGAATAAAGTGCCGGTTTGTTTTTCTCCGAGTATATCCAGCAGAATATTATCCTTCTTTCCATTGGCGATTTGAACGGGTATTCCCAGTGCCGCCACCTTATGCGCCATATTGCATTTCGTCATCATGCCGCCACGGCCAAAGTTTGATTTTTCAGTAGTGATGAAATCCGTAAATTCCTTATCGCCATATTCAATAACAGGGATTACGCTTGATCCAGGGTCTGATGGCGAACCATTATAAATACCATCAATGTTTGAAAGAATAATCAACTTGTCTGCATCCGCCATGCTTGATACAAGCCCCGCTAATTCATCATTATCAGTAAACATTAATTCGGTTACTGAGATCACATCATTTTCATTAATAACCGGTATTACATTTTGCTGTAACAATGCAGTGATACAGTTCTTCATATTCAGGTAATGTTCGCGGTCGCGGAAATCTTCTTTGGTAACCAAAACCTGTGCGCATAGTAAACCTTCTTTTTCAAAAAGACCAGCATAAATATTCAACAGTTTTACCTGGCCAACTGATGCGAATATTTGCCGCTGGCTTACCACATCCATTTTAGCCGGTAACTCAATCAGGCTGCGGCCTGATGCTACTGCGCCCGAGCTTACGAGAATAATTTCGATGCCTTCTTTGTGCAGGGCAGTTATTTGTTGCATAAGCTGGCTGATGCGGGAAAGGTCGAGCCCTTCATTGCTTTTTGCCAGCACATTGCTGCCTATTTTTATTACGATTCGTTTCAGTTTCTTCATTACTCTGTTTGTTCTCTATGAAAGGCCATGAGTGTTTTTGCCTGCTTTTCAGGCTGCAAATATGAATTAGAAAAATAAGATGGCCCGAAATGGAATTGATTACCTGGTGAATGCTTCGAGATATTTGGCAATGTAATCGTCTTTTGTTTTCAGTTTATACTGCATGATAAACCGCGGATGTGACAGCGGGATGATCGTTTCGAAGAACTCATGTTTGGCATTCAGCTTAGATACAAACTGGAAATTTTTGCCATCACCAAGACAGTAAGCGATATCACGGTTCGCCGGCCATGAAAGCTGTTCGTGCAGGCATTGCGCCGCGAATGGTTCAACGGTGGAGGCTAACAATTTATCATCATAATAATTCAAATTTTTCCCAGCTTTTGTAAAGCCAATGGGGCTGTACGAAGTGATATAAAACTGTTTGTAAAATGCTTCCGGTCCGCCAAAAGCAGCGATCATCTGGTAAATAAAAAGGGATGATAATTCCTGCCGTTGCTGAAAATTATTTTCGATGCCGCAAGCGTTCGCCAGCCTGATTGGATCGGTAAAAGGAATGCCGGTTACACCACCACCGAACCTGCCGGGATTAATGCCGATGATAAAGCGCCGTTCAGATTTATCATTATAAAATTTCTGATAGAAACTTTTAAAAACGCCGGACACGTTTTCTTCTTCAAATGGCAATAGGGCCTGAACATCGGCCGGAAGGACCGGCGATTTTATGTTGGCGTAAAAGTTCGTTATGTGCTTGTGCCATGTACTCATTAAAAAATAATTGGGTTGCCACGAATTCACTAATGAACACGAATAAAACAACTTCTAAGAATTAAAGCCAATTTCTATTTTAGGAACAATCCCAGATATTCAAATCAGACATTAAAGATCGGACGTCAGAGATCGTTAAACGTGGTTATCGCGGATAATTTCAAACAGGCGAAAGGCATCTTCGGACTTAAACAATTGTGAGCCATGATTCATGGTGGCTGCACTGCCGCAAGCGATACCAAATTGTAAAGCCTGTCGCAGCGTGCCACCTTTTTGCAACTGGTAAGTAATACCTGCTACCATGCTATCGCCGGCGCCAACGGTGCTGCGTTTTTCTACAGGGGGTGCGGCGGCAAAATACCTGCGGTCGTCGCTAACAAGCCATGCGCCATCCGGCCCCATACTAACTACTAATATTTCTGCAAAACCATCCCGAACTGCCTGCTGCGCAGCATCGGCTACTTCATTGGTTTTTAATTCTTCGACAGCCAGCATTTTTGAAAGTTCGCTGATGTTTGGTTTGATAAGGAAAGCGTGTTTCCCCTTGATGGCCTGCAGTGCCGGGCCGGAAGTATCTACAATGCATCTGGCTCCCACCGCATTGGCTGTTTTTACAATAAGGCCATAAAAATGATCCGGCAAACCGGGAGGCAAACTGCCACTGGCCACCACATAGGTTGGCGCAAAAGAACGAATGGTATCAATGAGGGTTTCAACAGCCTCTTGCTCCACCGGCTGACCGGGAAAAGTAAAGCGGTATTGGTCATTTGTGCTGGTCTCAAGCATAATCCAATTTTCACGGGTTTCCACTTTTGTATCTACCGCCTGGAAATCGATATTTGATTTGGTAAGCAGTCCTTCGAGCATGCTGCCGTTGTGGCCGCCTGCGGGAAATAATGCAATGGATTTTACATCGAGTTTTTGCAGCGCCTTGCTCACATTTATGCCCCCACCACCGGGCTCGTGCAATACGTCAGTACAACGTAATTTAC
>JBKJNG010000136.1:0-4322 GCA_046596065.1 Phnomibacter sp.
ATTAGTTAGTAATACCCAGGCCGATATTGAATTGCTGAAAGTGAACATTGGCCGCACCCAGATTCGTGCGCCATTTAGCGGTAGAATCGGCCTTCGCAATATTAGTCTCGGGGCCTACGTAACACCTGCAACGCTTATTACAAATATTGCACAAGTAAATATGCTAAAGGCTGAGTTTAGTGTACCTGAAAAATATGCACCGGAAATGTCGCCCGGTCGTTTAGTACAGTTGCATGCCGATGGCAGCTCAAAAAGTTACACGGCTTCAATCATTGCATCACAAAATACCATTGCTTCGGAAACGCGTAACCTAACCGTTAGAGCCTTGGTTAAAAATCCGGACAACCAGTTAAGACCCGGCGCATTTGTACAGGTAAAAATCGCCCTTGGCGATAATGCACCTGCAATCATGATTCCTACCCAGGCTGTTATTCCTTCCACCCGGTATAAAAAAGTAATTGTTGCAAGAGCTGGCAAGGCTGTTTTTCAGAATATAAATACAGGTTTCCGCGATTCATCCCGTGTAGAAGTACTGGATGGTATAATGAATGGTGATACCATTATTATCAACGGTTTGCTAACTATTAAAGAAGGTATGCCGTTAAAAGTTGCGGTTAAGAAGCAATAAGAAATGTTGATGGTTCATGGATATTGTTTATAGATAATGGATGATAGTAATTGTAGCGCGGCCTTTTCTCGTTTCACGTTTTCCTCACCACTGACCAGGCACCATTATGAATATATCAGAACTTAGTTTACGCCGACCGGTATTTGCCATCGTAATCAGCCTGGTAATATTGTTGTTTGGCTTTATTGGTTTCACCTTTTTAGGTGTAAGAGATTACCCAGCTATCGATCCACCCAATGTAAGTGTGAGTACTTCTTACTCAGGTGCTAATGCCGATATTATAGAAAACCAGATCACGGAACCTTTAGAAAAAGCTATTAATAGTGTTCCGGGTATAAAAAATCTTACAAGTACAAGCAGCCAGGGCCGCAGCAATATTAATGTAGAGTTTGAACTTGGCTATGCCATGGAAGAAGCTGCCAACGATGTTCGTGATAAAGTGTCGCAGGCACAGCGTTCTTTACCCGCCAATCTTGATGCGCCACCGGTAGTTTCAAAAGCTGATGCCAGCAGTGATGCCATATTATCGATGGCCGTTCGAAGCAATACCCGCAACCAGCTTGAAATTACCGAGTTTGCCAATAACGTACTGGTCGATAGGTTGCAAACCATTCCCGGCGTTAGTGGCGTTCAGATTTGGGGCGAGCAGAAATACGCCATGCGTATCTGGATGAATTTCGAAAAAATGAACGCCCGTAATGTAGCTGCCAATGAAATATCTGCTGCCTTAAACCGTGAAAATATAGAGTTGCCATCAGGCAAAATTTCAGGCAACAATACCGACCTTTCCGTGCGCACATTTGGCCGGCTCAATACTGAAGAAGAATTTAACAACGTCATCATCCGCAGCGATTCGAATGGAATAATCAGGTTAAAAGATGTAGGCGAAGCATTACTGGGTCCGGAGAATGAAGAAACCGCTTTTAAGGAAAGTGGAATCCCTACTATTGGCCTGGCGCTTGTGCCGCAACCCGGTAGTAACTACATAACAATTGCCGATGAATTTAATAAGCGGTACGGCCAGTTAATGAAAGATCTTCCGGCTGATATCAGTACCAATATCCTGCTCGATCAAACAAAATACATCCGCAAATCTTTATCAGAGGTGAAAGAAACACTCGCCATTTCTTTTGGCTTGGTAGTACTTATCATCTTCCTGTTTTTTCGAAGCGCCAGCATGGCTTTTCGTCCATTGATTGATATACCGGTTTCACTAATTGGCGCCTTCTTTATAATGTATGTGATGGGTTTTACTATCAATGTGCTTACGCTGCTTGCCATTGTATTAGCTACCGGTTTAGTGGTAGATGATGGTATTGTGGTCACGGAAAACATCTATAAAAAGATGGAAGGTGGCATGAATAAATGGGCAGCCGCCAGGGAGGGTTCAAAGGAAATTTATTTCGCCGTAATCTCCACTTCTATCACATTGGCAGTGGTTTTTCTCCCTATCATTTTTTTACAGGGATTCGTAGGCCGGCTCTTCCGCGAGTTTGGAATTGTAGTTGCAGGTGCAGTGCTTATTTCTGCGCTGGTATCATTAACCTTAACACCCGTTTTAAATGTAAAACTTACCGGTAAGGGCCCCATTAAGCACAGTAAATTTTACAACAAAACAGAGCCTTTTTTCGAGGGAATGGAAAATGGTTACCGCCGCATGCTTAAAGGATTTATGAAAGTTCGCTGGCTGGCATTTGTACTGATAGCTGCTAGCGGCGTAATTATTTATTGGCTGGGTAGCACATTACAAAGTGAATTGGCCCCAATGGAAGATCGCAGCCAGTTTCGCATGATGGTAACAGCCCCGGAAGGAACTTCTTTTGATGCCATGTCTAACTCGATGGACAAACTCTCTCAGTTTGTGATGGATTCCATTCCTGAAAAGCAGGTACAGATTGCATTTACAGCACCTGGTTTTAGCAGTGGCGCCGTCAATACTGGCATGATCAGGGTCGTTTTGTCGGAGCCGAAAGATCGTAAACGTTCGCAAAGTGACGTGGTAGCTATGGTTCAACGAAACCTGTACCGATTCCCCGAAGTGCGTGCTTTTCCTTCGCAGGAACAAACCATTGCAGTAAATCGTCGTGGCGGGCAGCCAGTGCAGTTTGTTATCCAGAATAACGATTTTGAAAAGATTAAAAATGTATTGCCTAAGTTTTTGGATGAAGCTTCTAAAAGTCCGGTATTAACTACGCCCGATGCAGACCTGAAATTTAATAAACCCGAAGTACGCATAAATGTTGATCGCCTGAAAGCAAGTGAATTGGGTGTTTCGGTTGAAGATGTTTCGCAGGCATTGCAATTGGCTTTAAGCAATGGCCGCTTCGGGTATTTCATAAAAGATGGAAAACAATACCAGGTGATTGGGCAGGTAGATCGTGGCAACCGTGATGACCCCGATGATCTTAAAAATATTTTCATCAAAAACAATAGGGGACAATCTATAAGTCTTGACAACCTTGTAAGCTTTACGGAGGAATCTACTCCACCAAGTATCTTCCATTTTAACCGGTACAAGTCTGCTACGGTAAGTGCAGGCCTGGCACCCGGTAAAACAGTGGGTGATGGCATTAAAGCCATGGAAGAAATAAAGGCTAAACTACTGGATGATTCTTTTGCAACCGCTCTATCAGGTACATCGAGAGATTATGCCGAAAGCCAGGGCAATACCAACTTCGCATTAATGATGGCACTGGCACTTATCTTCCTTGTGCTGGCAGGGCAGTTCGATAGTTTTGTTGATCCGTTTATTATTATGGTTACCGTACCACTTGCATTGGCCGGCGCATTATTAAGCCTGTGGATTTTCGGGCAAACCATTAATATTTTTTCGCAAATTGGTATGATCATGCTAATAGGTTTGGTAACTAAAAACGGTATCCTGATTGTTGAATTTGCAAACCAAAAACAGGAGAAAGATGGAATGAAAAAATCAGTAGCAGCCATTGAAGCATCTGTTAGCCGGTTACGTCCTATTTTAATGACAAGTTTAGCTATGGCATTAGGCGCTTTGCCATTGGCATTATCGCTTGGCGATGCCAGTACAAGCAGGGTGCCGTTGGGCATTGTAATAGTCGGCGGTATTATCTTCTCCTTATTACTTACACTTTTTGTGGTGCCAGCTATTTATTCTTACTTAAGTTCTAAAAAGAAAGGAATTCCTAAAGAGCTTTTAAATGGAATAACACCAGAGCCAATAACTGCCACCAGCAAACCGGGCGAGGGCGCAACTTTCGATGTCTATGTACCGGCTGAACAATAGATGTTGATTCTTACATAATTGCCAGCTTTAAGAAACCAGCTAACGCACCTTGCCCGTTGGTAATCTTTTGTGCTGTCGTCTAACTTTTTGCCAGCACCCCTGCAATTACAGCGCAAATCAAAGCATTGCAATTCAGCGTCTTATTTTTGCCGGCAGTTCCTGATTTTTTTGAAACATTCCAAATATGACACTTAAAGTTCAGTTTACTTTTATGCTGGTATGCGCTACATTTTTGGTTAACTCCCAGCCATTGCTTACGTTAAACGATGCCATCAAACAAGCGCTGGAAAATAACTACGATGTTCAAATAGCTAAAAACGATCAATCCATTGCAGATATTCAAAACAACTGGGGCAATGCCGGACGTTTGCCAACTGTTGCAGCTACCGGTGGGTACAACATCAGCAACAGCAATGTTTTCCAAAAACTAAA
>JBKJNG010000153.1:0-5526 GCA_046596065.1 Phnomibacter sp.
TACACTAAAGCAGATCTTTTCTTCTTGCTGGTGACACAAATTAAAATGTTAACATTCAAATCAAACAATGGTAATTAATCCTGTTTAAAAACAGTTTTAATTTTTAACCTGTCACCTACCAGCCAAACCACATCTTCCCATTCGAAAGCAGTATCAGAAACCGGGTTAAGAATACGCTGGCCATTTCTTTCAATACCAACAACAAGTCCGTTTGTTTTTTCACGGATGCCGGATTGCTTTATAGACTGACCCGTTAAACCGTTGTGTTCATCTACTACAATTTTTACAAGGCTGATATTTTCACCATCGGCTTCACTGCCAGGTGGCGGTTCATTCATCGACTCAACTTCGCTGGAAAATTGCTGTAATTGTATATCAGTTCCTATCACACCAATTTCATCATACGGAAATAATTTTTCCATGGCACCAGGAGCGTAAATCACCCGGTTACCTCTTTCTACAAAAGCTATATTTACGCCATACTGCTCTCTTAATTGTAGCTCCTGCAATGTTTTACCAATTAATGAAGAAGATGTGCTGATAATGATCCTCGATATGTGCGCATCCCATGGTGACAGGCTTTGGTTTTGAGTCGCCGCTTTTTCTTTTTCATTCAGGTTGGAAAGGAATCGATGCTCTATCCTGTGATAAAATTTTTGAAGCCGCTGGCGGAAAATAACCAGCACGATCATCATAACAACAGCGGTACCGGCGAGTGCGGGCCAAAACGGAAAAAACTGGCGAAACAATACACCTACCAGCGCCACGGCCACTATATTACGCAATACTTCCAGCGTTACCAACGGGCCATGATTATACTTGCTGTCCAACCACAAAGCCTTATATGCGATGCCCTGTATTTTCTTGGCCATCAGGCCCCAAATAAAAGGTGCCATGGCGGCCAGTGTAAGCAATAGTGAAATTAGTTTCGCCCATATCCTGTTATCAAAATATCGTGAAACGAATGGCTTTAGATAATAATTACTTAGCAGTATTAATCCCACAATAATAACGGCATTCAGCAGTATCATTTGAATATAGGCATTGAACACTTTACGCCAGTCGCTTTCTCCTTTTATTGTTTGCGAACCAACACTGTATTTGTTAAGTGATACAACCCATTTTGCTGGTAATCTTCTTTGCAAAAAAACGAACAGCGGATCGGCAAAGCCAATCATATACGGCGTTGTAAAAGTGGTAATAACGGACACCCCTACTGCTATGGGATACAGGTAGCTGCTGGTTACTTTAAGTGTTAACCCCAGTGTTGCTATAATGAAAGAAAACTCTCCTATTTGCGACATGCTTGTACCGGCCTGCACTGCCTGCCTTAAAGGCTTACCGGCAATTAGTGCGCCGCTGCTAACAAAAATGGTTTTGCCAAGAATTACAATGGAGGTAAGGATGAAAACCGGCCCGGCATATTGGTACAAAATTTTTAAATCGATCAACATCCCTACCGAAACAAAAAAGATGGCGCCAAACAGGTTTTTAACGGGCGTTATCAGGTGTTCTATTTTTTCACCATATACTGTTTCGGCTAATATAGAACCCATAATAAAAGCGCCCAACGCAGCGGAAAATCCTACTGAACTTGCCAGTACCACCATACCAAGACACAGTGCAATTGCTACTATTAAAAGTGTTTCGTTGCTTAACCATTTTGATATGGCTTTTAAAATGCTTGGCAACAAATAAATGCCGGTTAAAAACCATAGGCATAGAAAAAAAGCCAGCTTCAAAATGGCTATCAGCATTTCGGTGCCGGCGGAGGATTGACTTACCGCAACCGTACTTAATAAAACCAGGAGCAATACTGCAACCAAATCTTCTATAACCAAAATGCCCATTACCAGGCTTGTAAACTGTCTTGTTTTTAACCCCAATTCATCGAACGCCCGAAAGATGATGGTCGTGGAAGAAATAGCGATAATGCCACCAAGAAACAAGCAATCCATATTCGGCCAGCCCATATAACGGCCGGCCAGGTAGCCCATGCCCATCATAAAGGTTAGTTCAAAAATGCCGGTAACCGCAGCTGATGCACCTACAGTAGCCAGTTTCTTAAAACTGAACTCGAGACCGAGCGCAAACAACAGGAATATAACGCCTATGTCGGCCCAAATTTGTATGTCTTTTATTTCGCCGATGGTAGGGAATAAAGCAAAATTGGGGCTAACCAATACACCCGCAATGATATAGCCAAGCACTACAGGTTGCTTCAGCCGGCGGAAGATGAGTGTAATAATTCCCGCGGCACCAAGTATTAATGCGAGATCAGTAATTAGTTCCGGTATATGATTCATGCCTCACGAAAATAGCCTCCCGGTAACGGTAATCCAAAAAACAGTAGAGACGTAATGCATTGCTTCTCTACTGTTTTTCATAACAACCTGCATCCGGCTTAATACCAGCAAGCCGCGGATTACCATCGAGGTCTTGTGTTAACGCTGTTGTTTTACCCGCATCAACGGCGGGCGAATTTTCTTTCAACCTGAAATTGTATTCCTGCCGGCTGGCATTTATACTATCGAATAAGGGATCGGTATTTTTGAAACAACCAGTAAATGTTACACCTGCAGGATCTGCGTTTTTTATCTTGTAAAAACTATTAAAAAAGCGAACGGGATCAGACCCGGCTTTTTGGATTACCAGTTCATCTTCAGCCGAGCCACCCTGGCCATAAATAATACAATTGGTAAAAGTTGCCTGTAAGGAAGCTACTGTTCCACCATCACTATTACTAACAAAACAAACAGGCTGCTTGTGGTTTTGGTACAGGTTTGAAAAAGTAGCCATGGTGCAGTGCTCAAAATTATATTTGCCACCACCGGTGAGCATAACATTACTACCGCCGATGCCAGGTTCTCCATCATTTCCGCATTGGCTGATAAGACAGTTGCGGGCGATTATACTGGTTTGCAAACCATATAATCCAATATCATAGGCATTATGAATAATACATTCATTCATTACCAATTTGGCTGGAGCTAGATTAGCACCGCCGACAACAACTATTGCCTGGTAAGCATTTAGCACTTCCGCAAAATTCATTTCATTGTTATGACTATTTGCCGTAAGAATAATCCCGGGCCAGCCGCCGGGCAGGTCTTTGTAATCTGCATCCAGCCGGGCACCTCTAAAAAATACATGATCGGCAGGATTTTTTTCACCCATTACTTTTAAACTGCCGTTCACTATTATGGCTGCAGTGGCGCTGCAATATACTTTGGTACCTTTTTCAATAGTAAGTATAGCACCTGCCGTTACTTCAAGATTACTTTGAATTAAATAAGGCAGGCTGTTGTTCCAGGTAGTATTACTGGTAATGGTTTGCCCTTTTATAAAACGGGCATTTTGACCAAAGGCCTGCAGGTAAACAATAGAAGTATTGCCATTATAATCTACCTGTATGCTGTCGAGTATTACGAAAGGATTGGTGGCAACATTGGGATCAATTGTCACTTTTACAAATACATACATGCTGTCATTAGCATTTAATTCTCTGTTGCTGAAACTGGTTCCTGCAAGGCCATCAACATTAATTTTAAAGGGAGACGTTGCACCACCACCAAGCTTTATATTACTAATGCGCAATTTTTTACTGTTGCCATTTACCAATGTAAAAGACCTTGTAAACGAACCAACGCTGGTAAAAACAGTATCAAAACGAAGAGTATCCACTCCGGTCACCAGCTTTGCATCGGGCGAACTGATAAAGCCATCTTTTTTGCAGGAAAAAAAGAAACAGGAAAGACTGCAGCCAAGCGCAACTAATATTTTCATAGTAAACAGCTTCAAACATAGCGATTATGGCTTAATGAGATGGTCGTTCCAACACGCTGCTTACAATTACATTTTTGAAGTTGTGGCCAGGCTTGCCATAGATAAACGCAGTCCGGGAACGGAGGTTAAAACTTTGCCGCAAGCTTCCATGGTTGCACCGGTAGTTATCACATCATCTACCAATAAGGCATGTTTGTTTTCAAGCAGGTGGCCATCGTTCAAACCAAAAACCTCCTCCACATTAACCAGTCTTTGCAAGCGGTTTTTACGTGTTTGCGTTTCAGTATAACGCTTCCGTAATACCGCAACATTTTCAATGGGTTTCTGAAGAACAGCAGACATTCCTTCGCAAATGATCATCGCCTGGTTAAAGCCACGTTTTGCCAATTTCTTTTTATTTAAGGGAAGTGGGACGATGAAATCAACATCATTGTACAAACCTTTTTCGAGCATGCTATGCGCCATAAGTTCTCCCAAATAACGGCCAAGCGGCAGGTTTTTGCGATATTTTAACTGGTGAACCAGGTGTTGCGCCAGCGATCCTTTATTAAAATACAACCAGCTGAAAGCATTTTCAAGCGGCAGCCGGCCATAAAAGATTTTTGCGGTTGGGTTATCGGGGTGCATTTCGAAACCAGTTTTTGGCAATTCTTTCAGACATTCCCAGCAAAGCAAATTCTTGCTGTTATAAAGATCGCGGCCACAACCAGTGCAGATATTGGGATAGAAAAGTCTTAAAAAATCATCGAGATATTGTTTAACGGGCATAAGTCTGGTTTTCAAAAAATATGGAGCAGAAAATTACAATATTCTTTATAAGAAGTGTAATGTGAATCGTGAGTGGTCAAACGTGGGGAGTGAAAAGTCAAAAGTGAAACGTAAAATGTTATACAAAAAGGCATAACTGAACAATAAATGAATCGGTTGCTGTGCACTCACCACCCACCATTCACGACGCAGGATTCACGATTTTAAAAAATTGCTTTGTACACTTCTTCCACTTTACCAACAGGCATAAGTTCAATCCGCTGCTGTTTACCAAGACCTTTTATATTGTACTTACTTACAAATATTTTTTCGAACCCCAGTTTGGCAGCTTCGGCAATCCGCTGTTCGATTCGGTTGACTGCTCTTATTTCTCCATTTAAACCTACTTCACCTGCAAAACAAAACTGGTGCGAAACAGGCACATCTTCGTAGCTACTCAGTAACGCAACAACTACTGCCAGGTCAATTGATGGGTCTTCAATGCGCAGGCCGCCGGCAATATTTACGAAGACGTCCTTCACCCCAAAATGAAAGCCGCCACGTTTCTCCAAAACAGCCAGTAACAGTTGCAACCGGCGCAGGTCAAAGCCGGTTACCGTACGTTGCGGAGTGCCGTAAACGCTTTGCGTTACCAGCGCCTGTACTTCTATCAACAGTGGCCGCAAACCTTCGAGGGTCGCTGCAATAGCGCTGCCGCTAAGTGGTTCTTCGCGTTGTGTTATTAATATTTCTGAAGGGTTGCTTACCTGCCGCATGCCTTTTTCAGTCATTTCGTAAATGCCTAATTCTGAGGTACTTCCAAACCTGTTTTTCTGGGTGCGAAGCAGCCGGTAATTGTAATGGCGATCGCCCTCAAACTGCAGCACGGTATCCACCATATGCTCCAGGATTTTTGGCCCGGCTATACTGCCATCCTTGGTTATATGACCAATTAAGAAAACCGGTGTCTTTGTTTCTTTGGCAAATTTTTGC
>JBKJNG010000158.1:0-9764 GCA_046596065.1 Phnomibacter sp.
CCAGCAGAATATTACCAGCCAAAGCACCTTCCGGAACGGGGCTGTAATACAAACGCCACCAACGCAGGTTATAAGCAGTTCCATTTATGGAATCCGCATTGCGCATCCGCAGTTTAATGTAAGGGTAAGCCGCGGCGTTAACCTGCGAAATATCGAAATTTTGCTGGCTGGCTGTAAGCGTATATAGTTTGCTCTCTACCCCGGCATTGTTAACTCCAATAACTTCTACAGCAACATTATCTCCACCTTTATTATCAGGTGTGTTACCACGCCATTGCACTTGTTTCCAGCTTTTTGCAGGTCCAAATAATGGCGATTTAATGTAACCAAGTGTATCGGGGGTTTGCGCATCCACTTTTACCGTAATGCCTTCGTTCTCTGTTTCCGATAACAGGTAAACCGGTTTAAAGGACAGATCATTTTTCTTATATACAAATATGTAGGTGCGTGGCCTGTTGAATGAATCGAGGTTCGCAAAACCAGCTTGTTTTAATTTAGTGTACAACGTGTTGGCCGCACCGTAAGTAAGTGCATCGGCCTTCATGGCTGGCGCAAACGTTTCATTAGTATAAGGCGCATCCAATATTTTTCGTACCACTACATATGAACCATTGGGAACGGCATCCATAAACGCCGCCATTTGCTGGCGGTTTGTAGCAGTTTGGTCGTTCCATTCAAAATTATATTGGCGCGTTAAGTTATTAGCAACGCAATTGTTCTGGCCGCTTCCATAAGCACCGCCGGGATAATTGCGCAAAGGTTTAAATGTGACGGGATCAAATACATTAAAAATCATGGAGTGACCGATACAAGCACTGGCACTAACCGTTTTACTGTTTACGAAGATGGAAAGGTTGCCATCGTCTGTGTAGCCCGGAGTTCCATAAACCGAATGGTTAATGACCAGGCTATTAATAACGTTACCAAATTTCCAGGTGCGGCTGGTGGAGTCAATGGAAATTCTTTCTACGCCGCTTTTGGTGTGCTGGTAGAAATCGCTTTGGTTAAACCCGGTTTCGTTGCCTGCGAGATAAACAAATGAGGCATCATTCCAGCGGGTAGGATTTCCCGAAGCAGGAACCACTGCCAGGCGCCAATGATACACGGTGCTGTCTTTAAATATGATACCTGGTGCAAAGCTTACCACGCCACCGGCAGCAGTAACATTTTTCGTGATTTTTGCAGCGGAATTAAATAACGCAGTGGTATCCATTTCCATCCGGTAATTTTTTGAAACGGAGAATGGATTACCGGTAGATGCTACCAATTGAATTTCCTGTTTGTTTACGATGGAAAAATTGTAGGGATATACCGGCCGCAGATCATCTTCAAAAATTACTACATCGGTGCTTACCGTATTATTGGTTTCGCTTAATTCCGCTATGCGATTTTCCGTTTCAAGGG
Source organism: Phnomibacter sp. (assembly GCA_046596065.1). Lineage (GTDB taxonomy): Bacteria > Bacteroidota > Bacteroidia > Chitinophagales > Chitinophagaceae > Phnomibacter. The sequence continues at coordinate 1,405 of JBKJNG010000158.1, forward strand.
CTACCAAAATCTTATTGATGCCCTTATCGCGTTCGGGTAAAATGGGCAAGGTTAGTTCCACCGAATCAATAAACATCGGGGCTTTAATCTTCTTCTGTAAAAGCATTTCGGTAAAACCATTTGGATATTGGGCGCTGATGGGGTACTGCCTTTTTACTTCAATAATTATGGAGTCGTTGATGGCCTTCCCAAGATTATAATGGTAAATTTTTACTTTAAAATTTGTTTCGGCTATTGAAATAAAACTTGGATTGACGATTACGTTAGCCGCCTCAACCGCGTAATCCGGTTTATCGAAAGCATTTATGGAAATGGCAGGGTCGCCATGCAATGTTTGTTCCTCGCTGTGTATGCGGGCTGAAAAATCATTGTACCCCCACACCTGGTACATATAGCGAACAGCATCCTGTATATTTTTGCCTAACGACTGGTTGTACGACTTGCTGGCAACTGATTGGTAAAAACCACTTGAATACAAACCCAGGCCGTTTACAATGCCAAAATGGGTGCTGGCGATCAAGCCAATGGCGCCGCGGTTTTTGGCAAGAATATACTTTTCCGAAATGGTAGATTTTAGTTGAAGCCTTGCGCTGTCGTAATCAAAAAAGTTACCCGCATTACAACCGTTTAAAAGGAACACCGGGTATTTGCCGGGGTTGTTATACAGGTTTGGATCATCGAGGTTGTAATCCAATACCGTGGCCGAAGAGTGGCCGAAATAGGTAAGCAGGCTGAATCCTTTTTGAAAAAGATTTGCAAGCTGTTCATTTTCAATGGTGCTGGCAGTTGTAGTATTGAATTTATTGAACGTAGTAACCTTGCCGCCAAATAGTGTATCCTGGATAATGCGTTTATAGGACTCCATATAAGGTGTAATCAGGTTGGCTGTACCTTCGTCGTTGGCACCCACCACATGCACTATATTTTTCATCCATGCCTTATCTTCTTCTGTTTGCGATGGGTTTGCCTGTACGGCTTCGTATTCCTTTACTTTATCAAGATAGTCTATAATTTCTGCAGTATTTACCACGCTTAAACGTCCGATAGGTGTTGCTGGTAATGCATTTAAATCTGCCGATGCCAGCAGGTTATCGGATGCAGGAAAACCAAAAGTAGGAACCAGTTGCAGGCTGTTAGATTTGCTGAAGCTTTCTTTTTCCCTAAACTCGTTGTAGGTAACGCCTTTGCCAATTAAAAAGCAGAACCTTGGCGCCACACTAAAATATTGCCTGGCAAAGCCAAGGAAATTCTTAATAGATAACGGATGCATTTTAATGCCAAAAGCAAACTGGTCAACCAATTGCTCAATATCATAAACGCTTGCGTTAAAACTGCCGCCGGTGGCGCTATTGCGGTAATTGCGGTATTGTTCAACCGGGTTAACGCTACCCTGCATTAATATTTTGTTGGAGATGATAATATAATTTCCCTGGTTGGCTGTGGACTTATAATTCACAAAATTCCTGGTGCTGTTAATAGTGTTGCTTATATAACCGCCATCAACCTGCGCTACCAGTATAAAGTCGCAGGTTTCTTGTGATGCCGGCACCATTATTCTTACCGTCCCTGTGTTACTTAAATCGGCAACTATTCTTGTACCTGTTGTAAGGTTGTATAATACGGGCGCTGCTCCGCCATGGGCCAGGTTTGTTATTTCCAGGTAAGTTTTATTGCCGGTTGCTGCCAGCGAAAAGCGCATGGTTGTTTGGTTACCCGCGTTGGGCAACTTGGGGTAATCAATTTCGGTAAAGCCAGCAACCACCCGGTCGAAAGTATTGGTGTTTAAATTTTGAACAAAAATAGTGGTGGCGCCCGTTGCCAGTAATGATGGTGAGATGGATGTAAAGGAATCTATCCTTGATTCAAAATTGATAAACCTCCGGTCGGCCAGGAGCGTTGAGTTAAGGCTGATGCGAACGTCGCGGCTAAACTGACCCGAGCCTGCGATTGAAATTTTTAATTTGGCGTTTAAACCGCCAGCAGTATACGGGAGCAGGTTATTAAATACGGCTTTTTTATTGCTAAAATCAGTACCGCCCTGGTTAGGATAAATATCATCCGATGACATCATCTCTCCTTTTTCATAAGAAGAAGAATAAACATACTCACCATAATTGGCAGCTTCGCCTTTGTTAACATACGGTAAACCGGTTGCACTGTTCACATAATCGTGGCGCACATTGGCCCACACATAAGGGGCCGGGGAAGGAAGAGTGCCCGTAAGATCGTTATTGATTGTTTGGTATCGAAGATTGGCAGATGTGGTATTTATGGTAAGAAAATAAACTGTAGTATCTGTAAACAGGCTCACCTTATTGGTAAGCTGGTTTAATGAATTACGGTAAATGGCACGATCGGCTTTGCCGTCGTTTTTTTCTCCAAAAAATTCAATATAGCCTCCACTGGGCAAGCTGCCGTTTTCAATAGAAGTGTAAATGGGAACTTCAACCCCATTATGCCAAAGCTGAAAATTTTGTGCTGCTGTATTGCCAATACCAGCCACATCAAGGCTGTTTTTAGAAATCCTGTAGATACCTGCCCTGGCAGTTTTTATTTTGTAATAGGTTTTGCTAAAGTCAATCCATTCATTATTAAACTGTGCAAGCAGCCCGCTTATCATAAACAGCAGCAAACTGGTAACATAAAATTTTTTCATATCAGTGTTTCTGGAACTATTAATCCTTTTTTTTGAGATCAAGACTCAATGAAAAAACGTGGGTGTATAAGGGTGAATTCTGGTTGGCCAGGTTGGTAAAAGCGTAATCGATACGAACCGTTTTTATTTTAAAGCCTGCCCCGAGAGAGGGTTGGTATATCCACACTTTTTTCTGATTGGTTATATCTCCGTCCTTTAATGCCTGCTGAAAGTTACTGATGCCCGCCCGAACAAATACGAGGTCTTTAAAGCTAAGTTCAAGTCCCGCTCTTGGGTCAATGCTGGCGAAACTGGATTTAATAATCGTATTCCTTTTACCATCGAAAGTGGTTTCAAGCATCGCTTCTGTAGTTAATTTCATGTTGTTGCCCAAACGAAAATCGTAAGCAGCACCAAGCATTAAACGTGGAGCAGTTAGTTCGGTAGACTGTTCTGGTATGTCGTTATTAGTTAAGTATAATACCTGTTTTTCTTTTTCGGTAAATGAGAACGACCATGCGTTAAAGGTGGTTGTTACATCTTTTAAAACGGCGCCGAATTTCCATTTTCCCGTGGCAAGGTAAACGCCTGCATCAATACCAAATCCCCAGGCTTTCGCAAAACTGCCAATCTGCCTGTGAATCACTTTTACATTGCCACCAACTGAAAGGGTGTAGTCAGCTTCGTCTTTATTAAGCAACTGCGACATGGAAAGCAGCATGGCGTAATCGGCCGAGGAAAAGGTTTCCAGGTTATTGTAATTAACAGAACCGTCGGGTTCTACCAGGTATAGTGTGTTGGGAATATCATCAACAGCAAAACGTATCAATGAAAGGCCAATAGTTCGCTTGTTTTCATTTACAGGGATAGCAATACTTGCATAATCGTATTTGCCAATGCCTGAAAAATATTCCGTATGCATTATGGCGAGGTTGGGGTTATTCTGAACTGTACTAAGCCTCGATGGATTCCAGTAACCGGCAGTGGTTCCAGAAACAGATGCAATGTTAGCACCACCCATGCCCAATGCCCGGGCCCCTGCGCCAATGTTTAAAAATTCATTTGAATATTTTCGGAATTGTGCCTGGGCTCCATAAGAAACACCAAGCATTAATGCCATAGTACAAAATCTTCTCATTTGGTAGTTTGGTTGACAACTGGTCAGGCTTTACAAAGCTGCCGTTCTTGCGCAAATTTGCAACTTTATAAGCTTCGCAAATGGAACGTTTGATTAAAAGATTTATTATCCCGATGGTTAACTGTTTGTTGTATTAAAGTAACCATGTTTTATGCTTTTAATATTTACTTCAAGCCGAACAAAAACCAGGATATAAAGTTGCTGTTATCAGCTCCTCATATCCTGGTTGATAAGAAACTACTTGTTTGTTTTTTTAATGCTGTTTTTCAAGTTTAATGGTAGAAACAGCATGGTTGTCGGACAATTTAAGCAAGTAAGTTCCGGCAGGCAGGTTTTCGGTATTAATGGTGCTGCTGCCTGAACCAGTTTTAGTAAGGATACGTTGGCCCTGTACATTAAATATTTCTACCAACCAGCTTTGATTTCCGCTGCTTGAGACAGATATTTTTTGCCTGAACGGATTTGGATAGATAACGATCGCTGAATTGCGTACGAAATTAACCTGTCGTACCGGCGAGTATTCTACTTTGCCCGATTGGTAAATAATCTTTAACCGGTAATAATTAGCTCCATCAACCGGCAAACCATGCAACAACGTATAAGGCGTAGATCCAGCTGCTGAATTTTTTGCTGTAAGGTTTCCAATTGCTATGAAATTGCCAGAAGCAGTAGCGCTATGTTCTACTGTATAGGATGCTACATCTTTTTCATTGGTCGTAGTCCAGCCTAACCTAACAGCAGCGTTTTCAGCTTTTGCTGTAAAATCTACCAGGGAAACAGCCAATATGGAATTAACCTCGAATGGGATATAGGTGAAATTATTGAAGCTGTACTGTTCCACAGGTATTTGTTCTTTGTTAACCTCAATCAGTGCATAATAGCGGCCATTCAAATCTGCAGTGCCTTTTTCAAATGAAATGATGGCGGTATCGCCCGGGTTAAGAGGCCGCAATTTTGCCAGGTTGTATACAACACTGGAGCCATCCCTGTTTGCAAGCGTTATGCGAACCGAACAACTATCGAGCGGCACAGCACTGATGTTTTTAAAGGCAAGCTGTATTTTAAGATCATCTCCCGGAAGTAAAATGGGTTTGTTGAACGTATAATAATCCAGTGCCGACAATGCTCCATCGGCCACAGGCTCATAAAACAAGCGCCAGTAATCCAGCTGGTAAGGAGTGGCTACAATATTATTCCTGGTTACAAGTTTCATGCGGAGGTATGGATAAGCTACGGCATTCACATCGCTGATATCATTAACCCATTGGCCCGGCAGGTAGGTTTTTAGAATGGTCTCTTTGCTGTTTGCGTCAACACCAATCAATTGTACTTCCGCATAGCTTGCGGGATCTATATCTTTTGGCTGGTGGCCAAGCCAATGCATTTGCTTCCACTGTTTGGATGGGCCAAATTTTGGAGATAATATTTCACCGGCACTGTCAATGGTTGAAACAAAATATGAACTATTCAGCCTGTCGTATAACCCGGCACTAAGCCTTGATTGCGGTTTCAACGATAGGGAATCATCCTTTTTAAATACGAAGCTGAAGGTTCTGAACCTCGTCATTGAATCAAGCTGGTAGAAACCCTGTTTTAGTAAGGAATGATACAAGGATTTTCCAGCACCAAAAATCAGCGTGTCTTTTTGCCAGTATTTCACCAGGCTACTGTCAAACGGTGCATCCAATATTAGTCTCGCAGTTACGATCATTCCCTTTGGAATAGAATCGATAAAGTCCATTATCTTTTTCCTGTTGGATGCAGGGAAGTAAGAAAATTCAAAATTGTATTCCCTGCCATAGTCGCACCATGGCCCGCTGCCAAATCGTTGGTTTGGATTGGACCACGGTTTAAATGTAAGCGTGTCAAAAACATTAAATATAATGGACTGGCCGACGCAGGCACTGTAAATTTTATAATCACCATTAACAGAGATACTGAAATGGTTGTCCTCATCACCGCTATAGCCATAGATACTGCTTACAATGCCAAGGTTTTGAATGTTATCGGCAAACTTAAATTTCCTGGAAGTTGAATCGAGCACTGTTTCCTTGAATGTTGATTTGGTGTGCTGGTAAAAATGCGATTGCCCCCAGCCGGTTGATACTCCTTGTAGATACTGGAAGGAACTGTTTTTCCAATTTACAGGGATGGCGTTAAACACCGGTGAAAGGCGCCAGTAATATACTGTTCCGTTCTTCCAGGTGATAGCAGGATTAAAATCAACAGCACCGCCAACGGTTATCGTGTCTTTTGTAAACAGCAGGGGAGAATTAAAAAATTCGGTTGTATCTACCTGCAGGCGATACGTTCTTTCTTCTTCAACCGGGTTAACCGTAGATCCAATTAAATGGAACCCGGTTTTGTTCATTATGGAATAATTGTAAGGGTATACAGGCCTTATTTCTTCATCTGTTACCTCAAAAGGAATGCGGGCAATATTGTTGTTTTCGCTCATTTCATCCCAATCGCTGTAGGGATCAATGGTGGCGATAATATAATTGGTGCCTTTATCAAACAAGCCTTTTACGGGTATCTTAACCAAAACACTGTCTTTATTGATTAGTTTTTTCAGCAGCACTTTTGTAACCAGTTTCTCCTGTCCGTCAGGAAACTCTCTCCTGATTTCAACCCAAACTGAATCGTTGATGGCTTTGCCGAGGTTTAGGAAAGTGGCCTTAACCAACAATGTATCTTCTGCAACAGTTGCATGCAGTGGTGTTACACTCAACAGACTGTCAGTAACGGTATAGTCTGGTTTATTATTTGGAAACATGATAACTGCAGGATCGCCGTGAAGAATAGCCTGCTCAAGGTTCAGTCTATTATAAAATTCACCGGTACCTGTAATTGCAATGGAATTCTTAATAGCTTCCTGTTGTATAATTCCAAGTCCTTTACCATAATTTTTTCTCGCCGCGCTTTTAAGCCATTCCTGCGTATAAATGTTCAGGTAATTATAAAGGCCAAAGTCTGAATTAGATACAAAAGCAATAGCTCCTTTGTTAGGTGCAAATATGAAACGCTCAGAAATGGACAACCCGTAGTAAAGCAGGCGGTTGCCATTAATATAAAACAAATCACCTGCCTTACAACCATTGGCGATAAATACCGGGTATTTCCCATTTGTATTGGTGAAATCATCCGGTGAGCTAAGATTGAAATCTATACTGCTGGTAGAAGAATGGCCGAAGTAATTGATCAATCCAACCCCATCATTAATCCGGTTGGTGATCTCCTTTAAGTTAGCAGCGAAATTTGCATTGTCTACTTTTGTATAGGTTCTAACCTGTGCGCCAACGAGTGTGTCAGAAATGATTTTTTTGTAGGTATTCATGAAATTTCCTAGTATAGAACTAAAGAAAACATCGTCGCCGCCTACCAGTTGAACAACCTGTTTTTTCCAATCTTTATTGGCAGGGGTAAATACTGGTGATGCATTAAGCTTTTCATATTGCTTCACCTTTTCCAGGTAATCGCCAATTTCTTTTCCGTTTACGGCAGATATACGTCCGATTGGTACTAAAGGCGTAGGATCGAGGTTACTGGCAGCCGCTAACAGGTTATCCGAGCCCGGTGAACCCCAGGTGGGAACTGAGTTTAAATATTCCCGGCCACCGTAGTTTCCTGAATACCTGTCGCCGAGGTAGTCGACACCTCTGCCTAAAAGCAGAACAAATCTTGGTTTGACTGCAAATTGCTTTACCGCATATTGTATAAAATGCCTGATAGATAATGGATTTTTACGAACGCCGAGGCTGAACTGGTCGTACAATTCATCGACATCAATCACCTTAACATTAAACGAGCCGCCTTCGGGCGAGCTACGATATTCCTTGTAGGCATCTATCATATCCTTGCCATTGAACATGGCAATTCGTTTGCTGGTAATTATCAGGTAATCGCCCTGGTTGGCTGTTTTTGAATAATCGGTAAACTGGATGGGTGAAATACTAACAACCTGCTTTAAAAAATCAGCCTGGTTAGTGAGTACCAATTTACGATCTGTAGCAGAAGGCTCAATGGCAAACAACGAGCTATCCAATTTTGTAACACCCGTATAACGTTTAAGGTTCGTAAGATCCAGCAATACAGGTGGTTGTGTGCCAAACAAAAAGTTACTCACCCGCAGATGATCGCCATTTGTATTTTGCGGTAATTGAAAACTGAAAACCTGCTGGTTACCAAAATGAAATTTGCGGGGATAAGTTAAGTAAAGTGCATTCGCCTGCGATCTTTCAGGCCAGTTGCCATTATCCGATTTAAACTTAATAGCCGTAGCATCGTTGGTAATCCTGGATAGTGGGATATTATCAACAAGGCCTTTTCGCAGTTCAAAATTTGGGACATAAACGCTGGTTAAATCAGAATCGTTCATGACCATTGTTATGGTTCTGTTGTATGCCCAGCCACCCACAACACTATAAGAAATCTTCATTGGAAGGCCATTCTTGAAAGATTGCAGGTTGTTGAAAGCGATATTTAACGGATAGTTGGCGTCAAAGGGGGTTGATGCGAAGCCTTCGCCCTGGTCCCAGATCGATGACCGTACTACAATTTGAGAAGGTAGCGCTTCGGGTGCAATGC
>JBKJNG010000299.1:0-4188 GCA_046596065.1 Phnomibacter sp.
TTTGCCCTGGTCACCAGCCATACCAAAAACGCCTTCGGTAATAACAAGAATACCACCTGCGCCCTGTTTTGCAATCAGGCTGCTTGCACGCTCCAATTGCTTTTCAAAATCGCCCAGGTCGTTGTGTTTAAACACATATCTGTGACCAGGATGTAAACGCAAACCATCTATAATACAGGCATGACTTTCTGCATCGTAAATAATTACATCGTGCCGTCCGCATAATGCATCTATGGCACTCATAATACCCTGGTACCCGAAATTCATCAATATAGCATCTTCTTTTTGCTCAAATAAAGCAAGTTCCCGTTCCAGTTGTTCGTGGTAAACACTGTTGCCACTCATCATCCGTGCACCCATTGGCAAGGCCAGGCCAAATTCGGCTGCGGCATCCGCATCAGCTTTTCTTACTTCGGGATGGTTCGCCAGGCCCAGGTAATTATTCAGGCTCCAGATTATCATTTCTTTCCCTCTAAAGTTCATCCTGGGTCCAATATCGCCTTCTAATTTTGGAAAGAAAAAGTATCCATGTCCCCTCTCACGGTGCTTACCTAAGGGACCGTCATTTTTAATTAATTTTTCGAAAATGTCAGCCATATCAATACAAGATTTAATGTTTATACAAAGGATAACGGTGCAAGACGATGCAATCCACTTTACTTTAAAGCCGCAAAAGTAAATTAATCATGGCTTTAACCTGCCATCAAATCTAAAATCTTCTACCCCCCTAAGTTGAACCTGCTTAAAATGGGCATGGGAGGGATTTATCAGAAAATTGAATTCCTGGTGAATTATGGCGGAAGGAACTTTTAGCACACAACTTTCCTGTAGTTGCAGCCATTTATCACCAGCTTGCCTTGTTACGCCAGTATTACTTATCCAGTTATCCGATTCGAAATCCCCTCCTTCCAGCGTTTGAATAGAAACTGTTTCAGAAATTTCGATGACCATTAATTTATAGGGAGCCTGCAAAATAGCCGCATCGCGGTGAACCAGGTTTTCTAAACATGCCAAAGCAACTGAGCCGGCCGTATAAATAACAAAACGCCCCTGGCTATTCCATCTTCCGGCGGTGCCGGGGGCATAAAGCTCAGTTGCGTATTTAGCTAAAGTTATACTGTAAACTGTCATGTTATTTGTTATAAAACAATCCAGTTATGCCAGGTTACCATAGGCAATATTCTTCAGCTCATTTGTAATAACATCAATACCTGTAATGGTTTTCATTAGGGAAAAAGGCACCCGGTTACCCAATCCAAAAGCCGGTTTATCCAACCATTGTTTAAATGCTTCCATATTACCAAATACCTGCTCACCCCAATGAAACATTATTTGCATTTTTATGATTTTTTCACCCTCTGTAGCACTCAGCTTTTTATTTTGCTCTTTATAACGGCTAAAAGTTTTTAAAGAACTATCCATCAGTTCGGCAAATACCTCATTTTTATAACCGGCTGATTTTGCTACATCAAAAAAACGGGTGGCATAAACCTCTGCTGATTCCTCCAATATATGGTACTCATCTTCTATTAATGGATAATCTTTAGGCTCATTTTTCATTTTTATAGCTTTTAAAAAAACAAAATTAGGTCTTTTGTCTTTAAAAATGAGACAACTGTCTTCTTTTTTAAATGTTTTCAGAGAAATATTATTGCTGTTTGTGGTTACCATCAATTAATTATGAAGTACCGGGCAGCGAATAACCAGCGCTGGCTTAACTCCTATCTTTGAACTTAAAGTTACTATCCGAATGAAAAAATCTGTGTTACCTTTTACTTGTTTCCTGCTGCTATCAGCCCTATTAACAGCACAAACAAAAGCTAAACCCGGCAACACCAACCTTACGGAAAGACCAAAACTGGTAGTTGGAATAGTGGTTGACCAAATGCGATGGGATTATCTGTATCGCTATTACAACCGATACCAGGATGGTGGCTTTAAGCGACTACTCAACCAGGGTTTCAGTTGTGAAAACACGTTTATCAACTGTATTCCCTCTTATACAGCTGTGGGCCATACTACCATTTTCACAGGCTCAATACCTGCTTTACATGGTATTGCTGGTAATAACTGGACTGAACAACTTACCGGAAAAGTAATGTATTGCACCGATGACAGTACGGTTGAAAGCGTCGGCGTTGTGTCAGAAGATGGCAAAATGAGCCCCCGCAATTTGCTGGCAAGCACCATTACCGATGAATTGAGGCTGGCTACCAATTTTAAATCGAAAGTGATTGGCGTGTCCCTGAAAGACCGTGCTTCTATTTTACCAGCCGGGCATTTGGGCGAAGCTTATTGGCTGGACGATGCCAGCGCCGGTTTTATAACAAGTACTTATTATAAAACAGAATTACCTGCCTGGGTAAAGGATTTTAATAATAAAAACAGCATTGCTTCATTGATTAATAATGGATGGAGTACGATGTATCCCATAAACACCTATACGCAAAGTGACAGCGACAATAAACCATGGGAAGGAAGCTTTCCGGGGGAAGCGGCCCCGGTTTTTCCACATGACTTAAAACAAGTGTATGCAAAAAGAAAAAGCAGTTTCAGGCAAACGCCATTTGGCAATACGCTTACACTTGAAATGGCCAAAGCGGCTTTTACTGCTAACAAAATGGGACAAGGAACAACAACCGATTTCTTAACCATCAATTGTGCCTCCACCGATTATGTCGGACATCAGTTCGGGCCAAATTCTATTGAAGTGGAAGACACTTATTTAAGGCTTGATAAAGACCTGGCTTCTTTTTTCAGCTTGCTCGATTCAACCCTTGGTAAAGGCCAATATCTTGTTTTTTTATCAGCGGATCATGGCGCAGCCCATTCGATAGGTTTTATGCAGGAACATAGTTTGCCTGCCGATTACTGGTATGAAAAACCATTGGCCGATACGCTTAACAAAATACTTGAAACAAAATATGGCGTTGGCAATTTGGTCCGTTCTATTATGAACTACCAGGTAAATTATGATCTGAATAAATTGGATTCGATGAAAGGAGATTATAAAGCCATTAAACAAACATCGGTTGAATATTTACAGCGCCAACCTGGCATCAGCTTTGCCTTTGATATGGCAGAAATCGGAAAATCACCTGTTCCGGAACCTTTAAGAAGCATGATAATAAACGGCTACAATTTTAAAAGAAGTGGTGGCGTACAGATTATACTAAGTCCCGGCTGGTTTGAGACCTATAGCAAACAAGGCACTACCCATGGAACCTGGAACCCTTACGACACACATATTCCGTTAGTTTGGTATGGCTGGGGAATTAAACAGGGAAGCAGCAACAAGGAAGTTTACATGACGGATATTGCACCAACACTTGCTGCGTTATTACACATTCAAATGCCAAATGCCTGCGTGGGAAAAGCCATTGAAGCGATAACCAAATGATGCGTTTTTAAAAAAATATGCGGTAACTTTCTTATCCAAAGCAATTTAACAGTTTCTATTCTAAATATATCTGGCATTTTATTCGCATATCTACATTCAAGCAAGCTCCTGAAACTACGAGCGGAATAACTGAAAGGGGCAAAAAACAAACGAAACAGCCTTTTGCAGCTATTTATTTATTCGGTTTGCCTTGTATGTGTATAAAAGGATTTTGAAATAACGTTAATGGTTTTCAATTTACAAACTATTCAATTGCTTATGGACAAAAACCGGGAAATAGAAGCACTGCTCCAACTGATAGACGACCCTGACCTGGAGGTCTATACCACGGTTGAAGACCGTCTATTGTCGTATGGCATTCCGGTAATTCCCAATCTTGAAAACCTTTGGGAAAATACTATTAGCGAAGAAGTGCAGGAAAGGATCGAAATGATCATCCACCGTATACATTTTCGCGACCTGACTAATGAATTTACAAACTGGAAAAATGGTGAAAGTGAGTTACTCTATGGCGCCTTGTTGGTGGCAAAATACCAGTACCCCGATATTCAAACCGTAAATGCGTTACAGGAAATTGAGCGAATCCGCCGCAACATTTGGCTGGAAATGAACAGCTATATGACGCCACTGGAGCAGGTGAAAATTGTAGAAAGCATCTTGTATAATTATTACAAAATCCGCGGCGGCGAAATTGCTTATGATCAGCCAAACGAGTTTATGCTGCACAAGGTAATTGAAGGCAAAAAGGGGAATGCCATTACATCCGGCATACTGTACCTGCTGATGGC
>JBKJNG010000069.1:0-2913 GCA_046596065.1 Phnomibacter sp.
TGTTACGCAGGGCTGCATTGGCAGTAGGTATTTATTTTATATATGGTATTCTATTCGATTTTTTACTGGCGCTCTGGATTTCAAAAGGCACCAATTCCGCACTGGGATTTTATGTAATGCCGCTACAGGTAAGCGACCAGTTGATACCAAATATCATCACCGAAAAAACAGTATCGTTGATGGGGAGTTACAAAACCAATATTGCATTAATTATAAGCATTGCATGGATAGCCTTTTATTGCTGGTTCCCTATAAGAAAGTTTAGCAAAGAAGACCTGTAATAAAATCTCTGATGTCGGATTTGTAAAGGTCGAAGTTTGGTTGTTGATTTTGAGATTGTGTGATTTTGGGATTTAATAAAAAAGAACAATTTCACATTAAAATTCAGGCTGTTTCACTATCAATTATCAATTATCCATTCCAACGGCTGTTTCATTATCACATTATCAAATTGTGTATCGCCTGTTCAATCTTTGGAAACTGGAAATCAAATCCGGCAGCTTCAATTTTCTTAGAAGAAACGGTGGTACTTTTTAGTACTTCCACGCTGCGCTCGCCCATCATTATTTTTAGAACAAATTCAGGTACATACGTTTTGATATATGCGTTGCCGTGCATGGCTTTTGCAAGCGTAACAGTTAGTTGTTCGTTGGTTACCGGAGCGGGTGCAGCCGCATTAAAAATACCCTGCAACTGGGGTTTTTCTATCGCATAGATAAGCAGGCGGCTAAGGTCGTGGATATGGATCCAGCTCACTATTTGTTTGCCATTTCCTATAACGCCTGCTACCCTTGCCAGCAATGGTTTCTTAAATTCCTTTAAGGCACCGCCATTGTTACTTAATACAATTCCAAAGCGGCAGATCACCAGCCTTTTACCAAGGGCTGCAACAGGCATAATGCTTTCTTCCCATTGCCGGCAGGTATCTCCTAAAAAACCAGCTGCCACAGGGTCAGTTTCTGTAAATGCACTGCCATTATTTTTATCTGCACCATACCAGCCAATGGCAGATGCGCTCACAACTGTTTCAATGTTGTTAGGTATTTCTTTCAGTGCTCTAATAATAAGCGCACTGCTTTGTACGCGGCTATCAAGAATTTCTTTTTTATAGGCATCTTTCCATGGTTTATCTACCACTCCAGCGCCTGCCAAATGCACAATAGCATCCGCACCACTAATTGCTGATGCGTCAATTGTTTGGTGTTTTAAATCCCATTGGGCAAAGCTTACAAGCGCTTCCTTCTTATGCGCTGCAGCCGCCTTTGCAGGATCGCGGGTAAGAATGATAACTTTATTATTGCCAGCTATCAAATGCGCCTTTAATGCCGAACCTACTAAACCTGTTCCACCTGTTACCAGTATTGTTTTACTATTCATTTCAGCTATTTTTTACTGCCTGTAATTCCTTTTTGTAACAGTATGCTTTTTTGTACCAGCCCGTTCAATAAAAAAGAAATGCAGTTTGTAATAGTTCCCTTTTTTTATTGGTTCAGCGTCCATTTATCACCACAATGATTTTATGAAAACCCTTTTAACCAGCATTATACATTTTGCAAACGTAAAATGTTTTTCTCTTTCATTATTTTAACTGCTTTTGTTTTTGTTAGCTACCAAACCAGGGTACAGTCATTTGAAAACTTTACAAACTTTAGCGAGTTTACACAAGAAGAAGTGGATATAAAAGAAGTGCCATTTGATAAAAATGGCAACGCTGTAATTATCCATCACCTTGCAAGGTCGGAGTGTAACCACAATCATAACCTGGTAACGGAACATCGCATTAAAATAACAATTCTTAGCGATAAAGAGATTAATAACGGCGATATCCATATCACTTTTTATCACAAAGATGATTTTGAATTTTTATCGGTTATTGATGCTGTTATAAGAACCTAGGAGCCCAACGGACAGTTCAAGACCGAACATATCAGTCCGAAAAATATTTACACCGCCAAAATTAACCAGTTCGGGTCGGAAACCAGGTTCGCAATACCCAACGTTAAAGCGGGAAGCATTATTGAATGCACTTATTTCAGCAACATGAAGCATTACGGTGGTTTGTAAGAGTGGAGCTTACAATCGGACCTACCTACTATCACCAGCTAGTACAGACTTGCTATTGTTTCCAACGCGGAGTTTACCTATAAGATTTATAAACTACCGTCTTTACTCATTGAAATTGATCATAAAAAAGATGGATGGGTTACCTATAAAATGCAAAATATTCCTGCATTGCGTTATGAAGCTTACATGGATTCGCGAAGAGATAATTTACAACATGTTACTTTTCAATTGTCGGCCATGAATACCAATGGTTTTAAAGAAAAATACATTAATAGCTGGGATGAAGCAGCGCGGGAATTATTATCTACACCCGAGCTTGGCGGCCAGCTAAACAAATCGCTTTACAGCACAGATGATTTTATTAAAGCAGCAAAAAACATATCAGATCTTGCCGAAAGAACAAAAGCTGTTTATGCATTTGTGCAACAAAAAATATCCTCCAACGGATTTTACAGCAAGTATACTGTTGACGCAATAAAAAAAGGCATGGGATAAAGACAGCGGAACCACCGGCGAAATAAATATGATTTTTGTTGATCTGCTAACGCAGGCTGGTGTGCCCGCATTCACCCTGTTGGTGAACGACCGCGATGAAGGAAAGATTGATATTAACTATCCGTTTCCCGATCAGTTTCAGAAATTGGCAACCTATGGAAATCTTCCGGGCAAACCACTTTTATTGATGCATCAGACAGGGTAACACCCATCCATATAATGCCTTATGTTTTACTTAATACTTATGGCTATAAAATAGATAATAAAGAAAAAGGTTTAATGATCCTGGAAGACGATAAATTATACTAAGACAATAAAACAATCATACTGGACCAACATTCAGATGAAGGCTCA
>JBKJNG010000144.1:0-2699 GCA_046596065.1 Phnomibacter sp.
CTCTCTTGGTGGACTATGGGGTTCTGATTTATCAAACGATAAAATAGCTGAAAAAACATTTACTACGATTACCAATAAAGAAGTTTTTTCTATGCTTGAAGACAAAGACAACAACATTTGGGTTGGCAAAAGAGGCACCGGCTTGTATCGTTATGACAGAAAAACATTTACCAGCTTTTCGGAATAGAAAAAGTACGGCAGCCAGTCGGGTAAGCAAGGGGAATTTCACAGGATGCTCCTCACAGAACCGTGCTCTGCGAAATCTCCTGACTGCGCAGTTTTTGTATTGTGTCTCCGACACAATTTTATTAATCCAGCCAAAGACTGAAAGCATAAACCTTTAAAGTAACCGTTCAAATCACTTGAAAACCGTAGGCATACGGATCATCTTCCGGATCGATATTAATGGTATTATAACCATAAATTCTTGCCCAACCTTCAATGCCGGGCCTGATTGCCGGCTTGCCACCAATAGTCAATTCTTCTTCGATGGTGCCTATAAATTTTGAACCGATGATACTCTCGTGAATGAAGTTTTCACCCTTTTTAAGCTTGCCCTTAGCATACCATTGCGCCATGCGTGCAGATGTACCCGTACCGCATGGTGAGCGGTCGATCGCTTTATCGCCATAGAAAACGGCATTGCGGGCGGTCGAAGTTTTTTCTATCGTATCACCGGTCCAAAGAATATGAGAGCAGCCGTTGATGGTAGGATTATCCGGGTGAACAAACTGGTGCGCCTCGTTGATGCTTTGGCGCATTACCCGGCTCCAGGAAATCAGTTTGTCGGCGCAAAAATGCTGTAGTCCCGGGAAGTTTTCCTGCACATCTACAATGGCATAAAAATTACCGCCATAGCTAACATCTACCGTCAGCATCCCAAGTTCGGGGCATTCTACTTCAATATTTTCTGCTGCCAAAAAGCTGGCCACGTTGGTAAGTTTAACCGATATTATCTTTTTTCCTTCCTGCTTATAGGAGATCATTACCAAACCCGCAGGCGCTTCCATACGAATGATACCCGGAGTTTTGGGCACAATCAAACCCTCTTCCAATGCAATGGTGATGGTACCAATAGTGCCATGACCGCACATGGGCAGGCACCCGCTTGTCTCTATAAACAATATGGCAACGTCATTTTCAGGATCGTGCGGCGGATACAAAATGCTTCCACTCATCATATCATGACCACGCGGCTCAAACATCAGCCCCTTGCGAATCCAGTCAAATTCATTTAAGAAGTGCTGACGCTTTTCGCTCATGTTATTGCCATGCAAAACGGGTCCGCCACCAGCTACCAGCCTAACCGGGTTGCCGCAGGTATGCGCATCTATACAGAAAAAAGTTTTCTTCATTATTCAGTTAAATTATTCAATACAATTTATTAAACGCATCAGCAACCAGAAACATTAAGAATAATTACCCGCATTGGTAGATTGTATATACTTTCTGAATGGTAAAATATACGGGTAAATGCGTCGCCCCGGAAACCGCAGCAACCACCTTTGTCAGATGTCCATCACCGTTAATTTCTTTGAACTGACCAACTACACCGGCTGCGTAAGTTCTCCCGGGCCTATCCAAATCTTTCCACTTCAAATGGCTTTAGATCAACGGCTGTCGTTTCTTCATTTACCAATTGGCTTACCAATTTACCCGTGCCTGCACCAAGACTTAAACCGATCATGGCATGACCGGTTGCTACGGTAACATTTTTGTACTTTTTTATTCGCCCGATATAAGGCTTGCCGTCTGCTGAAGTTGGCCTGAAGCCGTACCAGATTTTGTCTTTTGAAGGCATTTCAATTTTGAATTCGGGCAGAAAGCTTTTTACGGCTTTTACAATCCCTTCGACCCTTTCGTAACGTGGTGGTGTTGCTGTACCCACCACTTCCATTGTGCCACCATAACGCATTTTGTTTCCGTCCATTGGTGAAATGGCCACCCTGCCTTCGGTTAAGATAGCGGGCCGGTTTAGTTTGTAGGGCGTATTTTCAAGGGTAAAGGAATAACCCCGGCCAGGCATCAATGGAATTTTGGTACCCAGCATGGCCGCAATTTCCCTGCTCCAGGAACCTGTGGCAATTACTATTTCATCCGCCTCATAAACGCCGGCATCTGTTAGCACTTTTTTAATGGCGCCGTTTGCTTTTTCAAAACCTGTTGCCTGCGCTTTTACCAGCCTAACACCCTGTTGCTGCAGGTAATGTTTAAGGTTCGCCATAAGTTTATCGGGGTATAAATGGCCGTCGCATTTAAAGTAGATAGCGCCAAGTGCGTTGAATTTTGCATGGGGCTCCAGGGCCTGTAATGCTTCGGCGTCAAGTAAATCGACATCCAATCCCAACTGCTTTCCTGCTTTTACGGTTTCGGCAGCATGATGGGCCACTTTTTCCGTCTGGAAAACTTCCAACATACCCTTTCTTTCAAAGGCAAAATCGAAACCGGGAATTTTCTCCCATTCGTTGTATTCCTGCTGGCTAAAAACGGCGATATCTTTTAGAGGAATTGCTGCTGCCGCTACATTTTTTCGCGTGGCACTTTTCATAAACTTTAAACCCCAGTCAATCAATGACAGGTTTAAAGATGGCTGTACGTAAAAAGGACTTTTGCTATTCAGCATCCATTTGAAACCCTGCCAGATAATGCCGGGTGCCGCCAATGGGATTTGTATGTCCAAGTCATTTTATTCCATTGGC
>JBKJNG010000272.1:0-2836 GCA_046596065.1 Phnomibacter sp.
TATGGACCAAAAAAATAAATCCTAAAACTTATATTTATAACCACTGTTGTCCGAGAAAATCATTGGAAAAAAAGTAGTATAAGGGGGCAAGTAGCCCCCTTTTGTTGTTAGTTTGTTCTTACCACAGAAAAATCAACAACATGAACAAAACTACCATTTTTGCCGGACAGCACATCATGTCTCAAATACTTGGATTGTCCTCTAAGGACAGCCTGTCTTCGGTATTCAAATCTACACAGGGTAATAAGTGGTACAAGTCAATAAAAATTTGGGAACATTACGTTACCATGATGTTCGGAGTACTGTCAGGCTCTACATCTCTGCGTGAAATTGTGATGGGACTTGAGGCTTTTGGAGGCAAGCTTAATCACCTTAATATAGAAAAGGCACCTGCCCGCAGTACACTGGCGGACGCTAACCAAAACCGGCCATCAAGTGTATTTGCTGAAATTTACAAAACGCTCTCTACCCGCTACCGGCTGAATTTGTCGGACAGCACTTTGCCTTCTTCGGTGCTGTCCAAGCTGTTTATTATCGATTCTACGGTGTTTTCGCTATTTAAAGCTATCCTTAAAACATCTGGACGTACTCCTGCCGATGGTAAAAAGAAAGGCGGTATTAAAAAGAATACCATGATAGAAGCCACATCGCACATGCCTGTGCTGATACGCTTTAACGCTGCTGCCGACAATGACCACCAGTTCCTAAAATATATTCACCTGCCTTGCGGTTCATATATCACTTTCGACAAAGGCTATAACAGTTATAAGCAGTTCGCACGGTTCACAGAAAAAGAAATATTTTTCATTACCCGCCAAAAAGATAATGCTGTTTATACGGCTGTATCGGAGAAAATACTTACTAAGGAGATGCCCGACACCTTGCTCAGGGAAGAGATTATTCACCAAAAGTATAAGGATGATAAAGGCAATGAGCAAACCCTTGAACTGCGGCGCATAGCCTGGTGGGATGCAGCAGGGAACAGGGTTTATGAGTTTATCACTAACAACTTTGTGCTTGATGCCGCTACCATTGCTGCCATATATCGATACCGCTGGCAGATAGAGTTGTTTTTCAAGAAGCTCAAACAAAACTTCCAGTTGCAATATTTTGTAGGAGACAACCAGAATGCTATAGAAATACAAATCTGGTGTGCATTAATAGCGGTACTGCTGCTGACAGTCATTCATCAGCGTAATAATTCAAAAATTTCGTTCAGCAATGTCACCACATTGCTGCGTATCCACCTGGCAGGATATATCAGCATTAAAGAATTGCTGGCATTACACAACAGAAAGAGGGAAAGAACCAAAAAAACAGTCGCTGTAAAAGACCTCTTTACACCTGCATAAGATACCCCCCTGCTTTTAAAACCTTACAACCAAATGCAGTAAAATCAAGCATTACAGCGCATCTTTATCCTCAATTATTAATTTGTCGGACAACAGTGATAAATAACAATATTTATTTTTTGAAAGACAAAACGGAATCGATTTTAATAGACTATAAATCGCAGCCCGGTTTTTAAAAGGCTATGTTTTATAGTTGGATCTAAATAAATAAACATGGTTCATTCAGAAATCTCAAAATGGCAATTGAATTACATTATTCACTATTGACTATTCACTTATTCATCTCCTTCTTCGGGTACCTTTTTAAACTTTTGCCAAAAGCTTCCTTTATCTTTTTTCTTAGTCTTTTTAGCTTTTATAAGGATGTACCTAACAGACAAACCGGTTTGGCTTGTGAATACATTTGTACCACCACGTATATTTATGCCAGGTTGGTAATCGTATGAAAGCACTATATTCTTGAACCGCATTTCAAGCCCTCCAACTGCAGATATACCAAAAGCATCTTTTATATAGGTTGCTTCACCAGTAGACTTGTCTGTAGCAATAGCGTTACTGTAAATTTCAAAATGCGGACCAGCGCCAATATAAAAATTCAGTCCTTTAAACAGCACCTTATTATGCTGCTCAAATAACGCCGTTATGTTAGTGCCGTCTTTGAAAAGATTTTTCTGAACAATGGCCTCCATTGTATACTTATCCCACATTTTTTGTTGGACCGTTATGCCAACACCCGAACCAACCCTGATGCCGGCCGCGGTTGTATACTTCTGTGCAAATAAAGAAATGCTTGTTACAAGAACAGTCAGCAGGACAATGGCAATTTGTTTCATGCTTTTTTTATTGAGGTTAATAAGTTTGTACTAAACGCTCAACAATCGACTTTTGATATATCCGAAGGATTAAATGTTTTTAAAAATTTAACACAGGTCAAATATCAACACTGATAAAATCAAAAAAGCATCCCGGTAAGGAATGCTTTTTTATTTACTATTTGTTTAGGCTTGAATGCTTTTATTACAGACTTTAATTCATAATTATATTTCAGTAACCAACTGAAAACAGGAGTTACATTACCACTTATATTCCTAATGTCACCAAAAAAAACACCATAAAATTCACTGAGCCAATTTTAACAACGGCTAGTTATTTGCTATCGGGATCTTTATAGTTCTTCGTGGCATCGTCCAATATCAGCACCCAATCGTTTCCGAAACCCGTTGTAGGCGGCGTAAATTCGATTACTGGTTTTTTATCAATAGTAAGAGGTTCATGTTTGCTGGCATCTTTGGGGTTAAACCACCATACCACTAATTTATCCGGCATGTTGGCAGTTTTTATCGAAAAAGTTTTGCCAACCGGTAAATAAATCATCGTGTAGCTATTGTCAGCGGCATGAAATGATTCGATGTGTTCGCCTTTTTCACCCTGGCCTCTGACTATGAGGTTACTATCGGCTATTCGCTGCAGCATGGGTCGTAACA
>JBKJNG010000279.1:0-6011 GCA_046596065.1 Phnomibacter sp.
CCATCATTAAAAGCAGCAATGCAAGTTTTTTCAACGTTAATTTGTTTTATATGAAACAATGCTATCCTAATTATTTATGGATGATTTCGGCCCATAAGTTTTATTTGTAACAAGAATTCTGAAGTACAAATCACAGATCCGACATCACAGATCAGGGATTATATTATTGTCCGTAATAAGAGTCGGGTCCGTGTTTTCTTTCGTAATGTTTTTTAATAAGTGCATCTTTTAATCTTGACGCTTTACCATTGATTTGCTCTGTTAAAAAAGCCATCTGTGCAACGGTTTCCAAGACCGCGCTGTTGTACACGGCTTTGTCGGGTGTTTTGCCCCAGGTAAACGGAGCATGATTACCAACTAAGATCATTTCAACTTCCTCGTAACTTATGCCTTTTTCTTTCAGGCAATTGATGATCTGGTAACCGGTTTCGTGCTCATAATTTCCATGTATCATTTCGTCACTCATTGGTGGTGCACAGGGTATATCAAAAGTTGTATGATCGGCGTGGGTAGTGCCAAAAATTGGTATATCGCGTTGCGATTGTGCCCATGCAGTTGCGTACGTGCTGTGTGTGTGTACAATGCCTGAAATGTTCGGCCAGGTTTTATATAACAAGGCATGCGTTTTGGTATCAGAAGACGGGCGTAAGGTTCCTTCAACGGTGTTGCCAGCAAAATCTACAATCACCATTTTATCTGGCGACAAATCTTTATACGGAACACCACTTGGTTTAATAGCAAAGAAGCCCAGTGAATGATCTGCAGCGCTAACATTTCCAAAAGTAAAAAGCACCAATCCCAGTTCTGGTAACTGCATGTTTGCCAGGTAGGCTTCTTGTTTTATATGATCGTACATTGTTCTGATTTAAACCTCTAACCCAACGGATGGAAAGAAGTTGAATTTTTTATTGCCATAATTTTAATTGGTAGTACTTTCAATAAAAGCACCAAGTTGCAGGTACTGCTGGTATCTTTTATTATACATGAAGACTTTAGTTGCATCGGGGAAATATTCCTGGTCGAAGCCTTGCCCCATTGCGTTCATTGCAGTTGTAACATCAGGGTAGATACCAGCAACGGTTGCGGCAAACATGGCTGCACCTGCGGCGCAGGTTTGTTCGCTGCGGTGTATGCGAATAGGCATATTTATTACATCAGCCATCATCTGCATAATGAATGGTGATTTTCTTGCTACACCCCCAAGACCAATCAGGCCTTTAACCGGTATACCCTCTTTTTCAAAGCGTTCTACAATGTTTTTTGCACCGAAGCAGGTGGCTTCAACAATTGCCCTGAAAACCCTCGGTGCATCGCTGCCTAAATGAAGTCCGCTCATGGCTCCTTTCAGCAATTGGTTGGCATCGGGCGTACGACGGCCGTTGAACCAGTCAAGCGCTGTTTCTGATTTTTCGTCAACTACAAGTTCCGCAGCCGCCTTGCTTAATTCAGCAATAATCCGGTGGGAGATTTGTTCTTTAATCTCAGCTGCTTTTTCTGCGGGTAAATCAGTATCAGCTAAAAATTGTAAAGGCCAAGCAACCAGGTTTTTGAACCAGGCATAAGCATCACCAAAAGCACTTTGGCCGGCTTCAAGGCCCATCATGCCCGGAATAACCGAACCGGGTACCTGTCCGCAAATTCCTTTTACCAATATGTCTTTACAATCTTCCAGCGGTGCAACCAGCATATCGCAGGTGCTCGTGCCCATCACTTTACTTAAATGGTATGGTTCAATTTGACCACCTACTGCGCCCATATGTGCATCAAAAGCTCCAACACCGATAACGATATCTTCAGGCAAACCCAGGCGATTTGCCCATTGTTTACTGATGGCGCCAGCTGCTTTATCAGATGTATAGCTTTCTTTAAAAAGGCGGCTGGTAAAGCCGGCTAAAACTGGGTCGAGTTCACTAAAAAAACTATCCGGGGGAAGACCACCAAATTCAGCGGCCCATAATGCTTTATGACCGGCAGCGCAGGTGCTCCGTTTCATTTCGTGCACATCAGTACCGCCAGTTAACAGGAAAGGAATCCAATCGCAATGTTCCACCCAGCTGTAGCAGGCGTTTCTAACTCCTTCATCAACCCGAAGCGTGCGGAGCAATTTTGCCCAAAACCATTCAGAGGAGTAAATGCCGCCTTCGTATTGCAGGTAATTCACATCATACTTTCGGGCATGTGCATTTATCTGGGCAGCTTCCGCCGTGGCAGTATGATCTTTCCAAAGCACAAACATGGCATGTGGATTTTCTGCAAATTCGGGAAGCATGGCTAGCGGTGTCCCTGATTTGTCGACTGCGACAGGTGTAGAGCCGGTTGTATCTACAGAAAGCGCTTTAATATTAGCCGCAACTGCCGGTCCTGCCTTATGAAGACATTCCAGTACAGTGGTTTCAAGGCCTTCTACATAATCTAAAGGATGCTGGCGAAATTGCTGTTGTGCAGGCTTGCAAAATTTACCCGCTTTCCAGCGGGGATAGTAAAACACAGCTGTGGCAACTTCCTGGCCGTTTGCTGCATTTACGATAATTGATCTTACGGAATCTGAGCCGTAATCCACTCCAATGACATAGGAACTTTCCATTATCTAAAACTTTTTATATGGTAGCAATCAAAGATTAATCGTAGTGCGCTATCAGGTTTCAGCAGGCAGCAGCAAAAGTTTTTGTTTTTAACTGAAGCTTGCCGGTTAACTATTAGTGTCAAAATAACACTTAATTGTTTGAATCAAGCAAATAAATGTTTTGGGAAAGCCAGAATTTTTTTAAAGTCTGCAGGAAGTTATTGTACTGTATGCCTATATCAGGCTATATAAAATTGTGCGGGTTAGGTATAAAATTGAGAAAGGCCTGGAAGTTTGACTGATACTTTTGTTTGTCAAGTTTATAATAGTATGCTCCTTTCTTTGATGACTCTTTGTCCTTGTCAACTTGTTTTACCAGCAAACCTGTCGATAATATCTTTCTGCTGAAATTACGTTTGTCGAACTCGGTTCCGTAAACAGCTTCGTAGAGAATTTGAAGTTGTGGAATGGTAAATTTTTCAGGAAGCAGTTCAAATAGTATCGGGTGAATAGCTGCTTTGTACCGCAGCCGTTTTATGGCCATCTCAACCATGTCGCCATGGTCGAATATCAGTTCCGGAATATGATTAAGTTCGAACCATTCAGGGTGATAGAGGTCGTTGATCTGTTTTTCGTATTGATGAATGTCAATCAAAGCATAATAGGCAATGGAAATAGTTCTTTCCTGCGGATCGCGGTTGGGTTTACTAAAACTTCGCAGTTGTTCCAAATAAACTCCCTTAAGACCCGTTAATTGGATTAATACCCGGTTGGCAGCATCCATGCAATTTTCATCCTGTTGTACAAACCCCCCCATCAGGCTCCACTTTCCTTTTTCGGGGTCGAAAGCTCTTTTGATTACAAGAAGTTTCAATTCAGCTCCATCAAAACCAAAAATAATACAATCGACCGCGGCTAGTAGCCTGGTTTGTTTGTTGTAGCGGGTCATTGTAAATAAATTTAAGTTGAGGCAAGTATGTTTAATGATATAAAAACATTTTTGGGGCAGATTTCAACATGGGCATTCAAAAATGCATGAAAAAAAATATTTTGAGGAAAATAATTGTGAAAGTGACGATTACAAGAAAAATGTTTTAGAATTGCAAAGATTTTACGAGTTACTTAACGATTGCTCTATTAAGAGATTTGTAAGATTGCAAACCGATACTTGATTGCTTACCACTCACTGCTTACCTGTTTAAATTTAAATGTCATTTAAAAGCAACTGCTGTTTTTAGATCACTTACTCAAAAATTTTGAACATGCTTTATGAATTCAAATTTGCTTTGTCGGATCTTTTGTTTAAGAATGGTGCAATCGATTGCGCCAAATGCTTAAACTTTTTCGTAACTTGATTAAACAGCCATAACGGCTTCTTATGGTAATGTCTCCAGGCGGGAGTGTTGCCATATGGCGGGTGTATATGCACTATTTCAACCAATACAACTTTTAATACGGCAGGGGCTTAGAAAGTTATGACTACCGTGCCTTTCCTTCTTTCTCTTATCATTTTTTAAAAACCAACTTTGCTTATGGACAAGTTCTTACATCGAATGAAGGCTGCAAGACCAGTGCCAATTTTATTGGCACTATGCCTTATGCTCTTTTCTGGCTTAGCACAAAGCCAGGACCTGGAAAAGGTAACTGGTACGGTTGTTAGCAGCACGGGTGAAGCCGTTGCAGGTGCCACAGTTCAAATTAAAAACACCAAAACAGGCGTTTCTACCGACGCTGCTGGAAAATTTACTATTAATGCAGCAAAAAATGCTGTGTTGGTAATTAGTTCTGTGGGTTTTGAACCGCAGGAACTATCGGTAAACGGTAAACAGACTATTAGTGTTTCACTTGTAGCTGCCACAGGAAAACTGGATGAAGTAGTTGTAGTAGGTTATGGCACCCAAAAGAAAGCCACTTTAACCGGTGCGGTATCGGCCGTAAAAGGTGCTGATTTGGTTAAATCGCCAGCCACCAACGTAAGTAACAGTCTTGCTGGCCGTTTACCCGGTTTAGTTTCGGTTACACCGAGCAGCGAGCCCGGCTACGATGGTTCAACCTTGCGGATAAGGGGGATTAATACATTGAATAACAACAGCCCGTTGGTAGTTGTTGACGGGGTCCCTGGCCGTTCTTTAGACAGGATTGACCCAAGTACCATTGAAAATATTTCAGTTTTAAAAGATGCTTCTGCCGCCATTTATGGGGCGCAGGCTGCCAATGGTGTTATATTGATAACAACAAAAAGAGGAAAATCGGGCAAGCCAACTATTACCGCATCATTTAACCAGGGATGGGGTAAACCAACCGTGTTGCCAAAGATGGCAGATGCCGCAACCTATGCTACCATGGTAAATGAGATAGCTACTTATGCGGGTAGGTCTGCCGTTTATACTGAAGACGACATTAAGAAATACGCCGATGGTTCCGACCCCTGGTATCATCCAAATACCGACTGGTTTAAAGATGTATTAAAACCGTGGTCAGCACAGAATTATGGCAATGTATCACTAAGTGGCGGAGGAGAGGGCGTACGCTATTTTGTATCGGTTTCCAAAAGAAGCCAGGGCGGTTTTTACTACAATAGTGGCACCAAGTATAACCAGTATGATGTAAGGAGTAACCTGGATGCTAATATTTCTAAAAACATCACACTTTCTATAGACATATCTGCCCGAAACGAAGACAGAAATTTTCCGGTGCGCGGTGCGGGAGAAATTTTCAGAATGGTAATGAGAGGGAAACCGAACTATCCAGCCTATTGGCCTAATGGAACACCGGGACCCGATATTGAGTATGGCGATAACCCGGTTGTGGTAAGTACTAAAGCTACGGGTTACGATCACGATAAACGGTACGTGTTGAACAGCAATGCAAAATTAAATATCAAGATTCCCTGGGTGGAAGGCTTATCCTTAACCGGTAACGCTGCATTGGATAAGGGTTTCCGTTTTCGTAAAAGGTGGAGAACTCCCTGGTATCTCTATTCGTTTGATGGATTTGATGCCAACAATCAGCCAAAACTTACCAAGTCAATTAAAGGGTTTTCAAAACCAGACTTGTTGGAACAAACGGAAGACAACCAGAGCATTCTGCTGAACGGCTTGGTAAACTTTGAGCGGAAGTTTGGCGATCATTATGTAAATATTCTTGCAGGAGCGGAAAAAATTACTGGCAGTGGTGACAATTTTAATGCTTATAGAAAAGACTTCGCTTCGCCATCTATTGATCAACTTTTTGCAGGCCCAATTAATATCGATCTTAGTAATGGCGGCGCGGCCTATAGCAATGCCCGGTTAAATTATTTTGGCAGGGTGAATTATAATTTTAAGGAAAAATACCTTGCGGAGTTTGTTTGGCGCTATCAGGGTTCTTACATTTTTGAAGAGTCAAGCCGTTTTGGTTTCTTCCCCGGTATTTCATTAGGGTATAAAATTTCGGAGGAAAATTTTTG
>JBKJNG010000646.1:0-12929 GCA_046596065.1 Phnomibacter sp.
TCCAACTTTTTTGGTGTTCCGATTTTTATCGTTTGCCCTGAGGATCTGTTGATCTCTAAACTGATTTGGATACAGGAGCTTCAAAGCAATTTACAAAAGGACGACATAATTACATTAAGTAAAGCAGAAGGAATGGATTGGTTTTATATTAAGGAATGGGTCAAAAATTTAAAATTGAATACCTTTAATTTATTCCCTTCATGACGGATACGCCCGACCATATTAAAATAATCCAATTGCAGATTTGGCTTTCTAAAAGCCCGGCTGAGCGGTTGCGTCAATTTTTAATTGATAACGATACCCTTATGCAATTTTGGAAGGACGCAAAGAAGAATATGCCGGGTACAAATATCTCAAACGCTCCTTTGATTGAAGCTGAACCATTTCCCGGCGATCATTTATAAAGCCATTGACATCCAACGACTCATTTCGGTATTTTTACTCACATTTTAAATCTGTGATCTGTGAAATCCTTTCAGGAGGAGGAATTTCTGATTCATTTTAACCTAAAAAATTACTCAAGGCTCACGACTCACGATTCACGACTCACGATAACATGAACACAACATACAACCGACTTTTAGTAACCGCCGCTTTGCCTTATGCTAATGGCCCTGTTCACGTAGGGCACCTGGCTGGCTGCTACCTGCCTGCTGATATTTACGTACGTTTTCAACGGAGTAAAAAAAAGGATATTTTATTTATCGGCGGCAGCGATGAGCATGGCGTTCCCATCACCATTCGGGCTATGAAGGAAGGCGTTACTCCGCAGGATGTGGTGGATAGATACCATACAGTTATTAAAGATTCGTTTGAAAAAATGGGGATCTCTTTCGATATCTATAGTCGCACTTCCAATGCGGGGCACCATCAAACAGCATCCGATTTTTTTAAAAAGTTATACGATACAGGTTTGTTTGAAGAAAAGGAAACCGAGCAATATTATGATGAAGAAAAACAAACTTTTTTAGCTGACCGATATATTATAGGCACCTGCCCGGTTTGTGCAAATCCAAACGCTTATGGTGATCAATGCGAGAAATGCGGTTCCTCTTTAAGCCCCGAACAGCTGATCAACCCCCGTAGTGCCCTTAGTAATAATACGCCTGTAAAACGTACAACCAAACATTGGTATTTTCCCTTAAATGATTACGAACCCTGGCTGAAGCAATGGATTTTGGAAGATCACAAAGAATGGAAAAATAATGTATACGGCCAGTGTAAAAGCTGGTTGGATAGCGGGCTTTTCCCCCGTGCTATGACCCGCGACAGTAACTGGGGAATTAAAGTTCCGCTGCCCGATGCAGAAGGAAAAGTATTGTATGTGTGGTTCGACGCACCAATTGGATACATCAGCGCTACCAAAGAATTAACTTCGAACTGGGCCGATTACTGGTGTAAGAACGATACCAAACTGGTGCATTTTATTGGTAAGGATAATATCGTTTTCCACTGCATTATTTTCCCGGCCATGCTAAAAGCACATGGCGGTTTTGTGTTGCCCGATAACGTGCCCGCCAACGAATTTTTAAACCTTGAAGGTCAGAAAGTAAGTACCAGCCGCAACTGGGCGGTGTGGGTACACGAATACCTGCAGGACTTTCCGGGTTGTGAAGATGTGCTGCGGTATTACCTAACTACAATCGCTCCCGAAACAAAGGATAGTGACTTTACGTGGAAGGGTTTCCAGGATGCCAACAACAGCGAGCTGGTAAGCATTTTCGGAAATTTTGTTAACCGCAGTTTTGTGCTGATGCATAAGCTATGTAAAAGCAAGGTGCCACCGTTGCATGTAGAAATGCTTGATGAAGAAGACCGCCTGCTTTTCGCGGCAATAAAAACCAGCAAACAACTGGTGGAAGATTGCATTGAAAATTACAAATTTCGGGATGCGCTTTTTGCCATTATTGATCTGTCGAGAAAAGGAAATCAATACCTGCAAAAAAAACAACCATGGATTATTGCGAAACAGGTTTCTGACGATGGACAACCAACTGCTGAAGCACAAAAAATAATCGATAATACGCTGCATGTTTGTTTACAATTATGCGCTAACCTGTCTATTTTTTCAAATCCATTTTTACCTAACACCGCCAGGAAAATGATTTACATGATGAAAGTGGTAGATAAAATGCTTGACTGGGAAAATGCTGGAAAGGAAAAATTATTGAGTGCTGGTTACACGCTCAGAGCACCCGAATTATTATTTAGAAAAATAGAAGACGAGGAAATGCTGAATCAAATTGAGAAGTTAAAGAATAATGCTCCTGCCCCTTTTGCATCCGAATCGGAAGAAGTTGTGCCAGTTGTAGCAGCAGAGCCAGCTCCGGCAAAAGCCGGGATTGTTTATGAAGACTTTTCTAAATTGGAGCTTAAAGTAGGTACTATTGTTAGTGCTGAAAAAGTACAAAAAGCTGATAAGTTATTAAAGCTTTCCATTGATTTGGGTACAGAAGTTCGCACCATTGTAAGCGGTATTGCGCTTCATTTTACGCCGGAAGATATTGTTGGCAAACAAGTAGTTGTAGTAGCCAATCTTACTGCACGCAAAATGCGTGGCATAGAAAGCCAGGGGATGATATTGATGGCGGAAGACGGTGCTGGGAAATTACATTTTATAAACCCCGAAGTTGCAATAAACAGTGGCGCTTCGGTTTCATAAAAATGCCTTTTAGGACACATTGCATAGCCGCATAAATAAAGCTTTAGTCTTTGTGCAACATACTGACCAAATTTTCAGTCGTACTTTAGATGAAATTTTTTAAAGATATGCAGTTGAAAAAAACGGTTAAAAGAACAGGCATCGGTTTGCTTGTTTTGGCCGTTATAATAACCAGCCTGCATCTTTTTGTTGTATACCGTTCCCGTCAGATCCTCAATTTTATTGTAATGGAGGCGTCTGACGGACAGTACAGGGTTAAAGCAAAAAAAGTTCGTTTCAGGTATAACCCGCTTACAATTAATGCTTCAGGTTTGCAGTTGCTACCTGTTGATACGTCCCTGGCCGCAACGTATTATATTGCTACGGCCGATTCAATTTCTTTACAGGTAACCAAGCTTTGGCCCCTGTTAGCCGCCAGGAATTTTACACTGGGGAATGTTCACATTATTCGTCCGCTTATTAAGGTCTATGATACCGATACCACAAATGCTATTCGCAAACCGCTTAACCTCGCCATAGCAGATATCCAGCGGGCATTGGTTACAACGCTATCGGCTTTTAATGTAGATGATTGTATAATAGATAATGCTGGAATTGCATACCAGCAAAGTAAAAAAGGCGGCCGTCCTTTATTGGTAAATCATATTTATTTAGGTATAAAAAACCTGCATGCCATAAAAGAAAATGGAGATAATGATACCACTGTAAATTTCAAAGCAGATATCAGGCTGTTTTTAAATAAACCTTTTATTCAATTGCCGGATACATCAACCGATGTTTTCGTTGATAATCTTATGCTGGATACAAAAAAGAATGTGTTTACAGTAAATAGCTTTAATCTTTTTGAAAGAAACGATAACGGGTCTATTGACAGCATCAACTTATCGAATATTAAGCTTTCGAATTTTAACTGGCCACGATGGTTAAAGGAAGGACTTATTGAAATTGATTCGCTGAAGGCTTTTAATGGCGCTACTTTTTTTGACTTTTCCGATATGGAAATTTTTACCCTTAAGGACAAAAAGAAAGTGCAGAATAGAAGGCCTGTTAATGTGGCGATAATTTTACATGCAGTTGAAATAAATAAAATTACCTACGGCTTACGAACAGGCTCTCCATCAGGACCGCTAACGATACAATTAAATGGAGATAGCCTTGGTATTAGTGAGATAGCACTTCGGAAAGATTCTTTGCGGCCATTGCAGGTAGGCAATCTTGCTTTTAAAGTAACCGGGTATACAAACAATTACGATAATAATATCAATCAATCGAATTTCGATAAACTGATTATTGATCATAATGATCTTGAATTGGTAAACTACTATCGTTCGTTAAATGGTAAGCGAATTAATTCTGAAAGTAGTATTACGATTCCATCACTTAAGGTAAATAATTTTTCTTTGGAGGATTTGTTACAATCAAGGTTAAAGGCTGATAATTTAATATTAAATAAGCCAAAATTGGTTATTGATATTCAAAAATCAGAGAAGAAACGCGATGCTGATGCAACAGTTGCCGGCATCGCCAATTCGTTGCAGCCAAGCCTTGATATAAAGCATTTAAGTATTTACGATGCATCCATTACACTGTTGCCAAAACAAAAAACAGCAGGCAAGGTTACTATTGAAAACCTGAATACTGAAATCGATGCAAGACAGTTACTCGCTTCACAATCAGTGATGGATATGATTAGTTCTGCAACGGCACTTTCAACATCAGGCTTTCGTGTTATTGGCGATAATATAAACCTTGAAGTGCAACGTTCAAAATTAAACAGCGCAAATAATGGTGTGTACCTGCAACGCATAACTGGGAGTATTGGACAACAGTTAAAGCTGGATTTAAAGGGTGTTAGTATTAGCGATAAGGGCAATAAGTTTGATATTACCAAACTACAAAATATTGAGCTGGATAATGTAGCAGTATCAGAAGGGAAAATTATTATTGATGTCAACCATTTTAAAAAACAAAATGGCAATAAAAGCAAAACACCTGATTTTAATATTGCCAATATGAATACCGGTCCTTTAATGGTTGAATGGACGCATGCGGGGAAAAAACTTGATATAAATAATATAAAATTAG
Source organism: Phnomibacter sp. (assembly GCA_046596065.1). Lineage (GTDB taxonomy): Bacteria > Bacteroidota > Bacteroidia > Chitinophagales > Chitinophagaceae > Phnomibacter. Next base: position 4,748 of record JBKJNG010000646.1, read on the forward strand.
TCGGTACCAACATTGTTATTACAAATGGTATTGTCAGTTGGAAAACCGTAAATGTAACAACTGGCGAAGTGCATTTTACATCAGCTTTAAATACTATCAATGCATCTTATGCAGTAGTAAAACAACCTGGGAATATTAGTGCATATAATGTAAGTTTTCAGCCCTTACAACCTTCTTTAATTAATAGTGTGAATATTCCAATGGTATCTGTTCAAACACAGGTGATGAATACAGGATTAACTGCTTTAAACGCCGATCTGGTTACGCTGTACAAACCTTTGGTAACAGCAAGCAAAATGCCCAAACCTGGTGAAGTAAAAGCTGCATTGCAATTACCCGATTTTTCGATAAAGAAATTATTGATCGAGCAGCCTGTTTTTTCCATAAACCTGAAAGACAGGGATATTGAGAAATCATTCTCGACCGCTCGTGGCAGAATCGTTTTGCAGAACATAAAAAGTAATAGTTTGCAGCAAATACTTTCGGTTCAGACATTGAATTTACAATTACAGAATCCTCAATTGCAATTGAGTGAAACTATTCATTCGCCAGCGGACCTGAATTTAAATGCGCATGATATTTCTTTTAACGCAAATACCAAAAAGTTGGATGCTTATATTGATACTGCGGAAGTAAAAAATTTATCGCTTCATATGGCTGGTGAAAAAGTTACTGATATTACCGAAGCTTCTGCCGGGTTTACTGATTATACCTTTTCCAATAGCGATTCTATGACATTGCCATACCTGTTTAAACATACTAACTGGTGGAGTCGTGCATCGAATATTACACAACTATCGAAAAACTTTACGTTAAACATTTACAATCCGTCGGCAACTGCAATTAATTCATTTTTTTCTTTTGATAGTTTAAGCCTTATAAATGTTTTAGATAAAGATTCGTTCTGGCGCAGCACTATTATTGAAAAAGATTATAATACTTTGCATCTTGGTCATACAGAATTGCATAACTGGCAATTATCCGGCGATCAAAATAAACGAAAATTGACAGTACAGTATCTTTCTGCAGACCGGCTTAATTTTCTTACAGAGAAAGATAAAACACATGGTCCCGATACCGTTAGTTATCGGCCGTTGCTCGCCAATTCTTTTAAAAAATTCCCTATAAATCTTTCTCTTGATACACTACAACTAACCAATGGATATGTAAAGCATACGTTGCTTCCGGAAAAATCAAAACGCCAGGCAACAATATATTTTACTGGTATAAACGGGTTTCTGTACAATATAAAAAATGTTGATTACAAACCTGATGATACATTGCGGTTTAGGTTGCGTGCACAGCTAATGGGCAAGGGTGACTTATTGGTTGGATTTAAGCAATCTTACACCGATTCCCTACAGGCATTTTCAATGCGGGCACGCATGGGTCGCATGGATCTTTCTGAACTTAACCAGTTGCTGGTTCCATTGGTATCTGTAAAAATAGATCACGGCGTTGCCGATAGTATGTTGCTGATGGTTGGTGCTAATGATTTTTTTGCATACGGATCAATGGATTTGCGTTATCGCAATTTGCGGTTATCATTATTGAAGAAGGGTGAAAAAAAGTATTTCCTGGCCAGTTTTTTTAATTTCATCATTAATGCAGTTGTGCATTCCAGTAATAATTCAAAACTAAATCTTTTGTACCAGGACAGGCTGCGTAACAAAGGCATTTATAACTACTGGAGCAAAATTGCAATTAGTGGTTTACTCAGTAACCTTGGTGTTAAGCGGGATAAAAAACAAATAAAAAAGTATAATAAGGCCATTAAACAAAGAGGTGTTCCAGCAGTTTCAAGCGATCTTTAATTTTGGTTGTTGGTATGATTATTAAATTGAAACATTGGTCATGATTTTTTTTAGTTTCCTTTTGAATATTTACTATAATATTTTTTATTTATTTTGACCTGGCTTGATACATACCTGCAAAACCGTCGGATAACAAAGGCATTAATGCATGCGGGTGATAATATTTCTCTGCTGGATATTGGTTGCCACCATGGCGAATTGTTACTAAAAGCAAAGGATAAAATAAGTCGTGGTGTTGGAATAGATCCGCATGTAAAAACTGGAAATATTACTGCCTCCATTAAATTGATAAATGGCATGTTCCCAGCAGCATTGGAAAGCGCTGATAAATTTGATTGCATTACAGCGTTGGCCGTTCTTGAACATATTCCTGCTAATGAGCAAACTGTATTTATGAAAGCATGTTACGACAGGCTTAATAAAAATGGGAATTTAATTATTACGGTGCCAGATGCAAAAGTTGATAAAATTTTATCAGTATTAACATTGTTAAGACTTGTAAAAGGTATGAGCCTTGAAGAGCATTTTGGTTTTAAAGCCGCTACAACACCAGCACTCGCTTATGCCACAGGATTTACCATGCTAATGCACGAACAATTTCAGTTTGGTTTAAACAACCTGTTTGTTTTTAGTAAAATGTAGTTTTTTTCTACTATCATCAATTGGAGTTTACCACAAAATTTAATACGCAATCGCAGCACGCTTATTACTTATTTTTATCGCGTTCAAACCGTTTGTTTTTATGTCATCGTTAAGTGTAGTTATTCCATGCCTTAATGAAGCCAACACCATTGGCACCTGCATACGCAAGGCAAGTTTGGCATTGCAACGATTGCAATTGGATTGCAGCGAAATTATTATCGCGGATAATGGAAGTACAGATGGTTCACAGGAAGCATGCAGGAAAGAGGGAGTTACTTTAATTACTGTTGAACACAAAGGGTATGGCGCGGCGCTTGATGCCGGTATAAAATCCGCAACATGCGAATGGATTGTTTTTGCAGACGGAGATGATAGTTACGATTTTGGGCAAATTGCAGCCTTTATCCCTATGCTGGAAAAAGGTTGCCAATTAGTGGTGGGTAATCGTTTTACAGGTAACATTCAAAAGGGTGCTATGCCTTTTTTACACCGCTATCTCGGTACGCCGGTTATATCTTTTATTGGCCGAAGATCTTTCAGAGTTTCTTTAGGTGATTTTAATTGTGGTATGCGTGCTATTACTAAAAGGGCTTACCTGCAACTTGATATGAAGGCGAAAGGAATGGAATTTGCTTCTGAAATGATTGCAAAAGCAGGCTTGCATCAATTGAAACTTTGCGAGGTTCCTGTAAATTTATACAAGGACGGCAGGGGAAGAAAACCACATTTAAGAACCTGGCAGGATGGATGGAAACACCTGCGTTTAATACTGTTATTGAGTCCTAAATGGCTACTGCTATACCCGGCCATGTTCTTTTTAATTATAGCTAGTTTATTAGGCGGAGCCCTGGTGTTTAGTTATGTTCGGGTGTTTCAATTGGTGTTGGATATTCATACCCTTTACTATGCATCAGTCCTGTTTATGGTGGGTATTCAACTATTGCAATTTTACATTATTGCAAGGTTGTATGGCAGTAGTATGGGGCTTTATCCTGCAAGGCGGTTTGCTAATATTGTATTCAGGTTACTTGCTTTTGAAAAAGCCTTGTTAGCAGGCGCTGCCTTCTTTTTTACAGGTATTGTATTAACCTTATACGCAGTTTACCAGTGGCAGCAAAAAAGTTTTGGTCCACTTGACCCAACCTATGTTTTCCGCATTATAATACCCGCAGGTTTTTGTATTTCTGTTGAGATTCAAATAATAGTATTTGGTTTTTTGCTTTATACTTTCAGGCAGTTTAAAAACGATTGATTTTTACCGCACAAAAAAGGAATACTGTACAGTGCGTATCCTTTTTATTAAGAAGATCTGTTGTGTTCAAAGTATTTGGCCAACCAGCCCCAGTATAAATACTACTGCATACAATCCAATAATGATCAGCGTAAAAATTCCCCAGAATTTAAAGCAGCTTTTAAGATTTTTAAATGCTTCATTTACCAACAGCTGATCGTTCTTTTTTAAGGCAGTTGGCATTGTAGTTGCAAACTTTAAAAGCAGCCAGCTTGGATAAAGATAAACAGCGCCAAATACCACTGACAATACTCCAATTAATGGCCCCATACCACGCATGCCTGCGAAGCTGTTTAGGGATGTACTTATAAAAGAAGTAACAATGCCGGCTAACACAATCAGTATGCCAGCTATAAGACCGAGTATGCTAAATAGTTTTGCCCATTTTGCAATTTCACTTAGGTACATATTGGCTTCATGATCAATCTGGAGGTCGAAAATGGATGATTCGTTTTGGTTTTCCATATTTTTAGAATGAAGATAATGGTACCCATTGCCATCTCCAAATAGGTATATGCAGCAATATATTATTTAGGTAATTCAGGTAAGCAGCTTCAAAAAAACGATTCGGTAGCAGTGTATCCTTCTCTAAAATTTTAAACACGCATATTGTCGGGAAGCCAATCAATAATTGATTTTTTTATTGCATTGGGAGAAAGATTTTCCTTGATTGTTTTTTCAATTAACAACAGTAGCTCCTGGTTCGATGCAAATCTTAGTGCGGCAATTTGTGGAAAACTTAACTGGCTTTCAATGGTTTCAAATTTTTCGTGGCATAGCTGGTAATAACGCAGCCTCATTTCGAGCCGCACAATGCGGTTTTGATTGGTTAAAGCATAATGCTGGCGCAGCATAAAAGATAACCCGCCAAGCAAAAAAAGCACCACAGCAAATGCTGGCCATATTAATGATTGATGGGGGTATTTATACGCAAACCAAATGCAGATACTTATCAATATTAAAAGCAGCGGGTAAAATATAAAATGGTGGGGTGGGTAGTATTGAACATGATTTTTGAAATCCTGTTTTTTCATTTTTTAGGGTATTAGACTTTCAAACTTACAAAAGAATTTTATAAGGTAAATTAAATAAAAATTCATGCAAATACAATTATTGGCCGGTCATATTGCTACTATTAAGCTTTATTGGCCCGACGGGAAGAATTACTTCGGAGGTGAGTTGCTTCCAATAGCTTTCGTTGCTTCCACAGTAGCATCAATATTCAGCTGCTTTTACCAATCCTGTTCCATTATTGACTTTTTATCCACTTCATAATTAAAAAAAACATTAGAAAGGATTGTCAGTTCCTTTTACTTCAAGTTCTTCTTTTGGATCGATAAAACCTTTTAATTCTGTTAATTGAGGATCTGATCGCTGAAGTTTTTTTTCTTCAGGTGTTTTTGGAACTTCTTCGCTGTCTTTTTTTACGTTATCCTGCTCGGTTTTTTTGTTGGTTGTTGTGTCCATAGTAGTATTTTTTTATGGTTGATAATAGCAGGGGAGTAACTTAAAAAACCCTGCCACGAACCTGTTTTTGACACTGGAAAATTGAAATTCTAGAATTTCTTATTTGAAGATTCGGTTCAAAGAAGAGACTGCATCGCAGTGATTGGAAGCGCCAAATAGCAGGTGGGAGTTATGTTCAATATTGATATACAGTACAAGAGTGCGACGCCAATGCAGCCCCATAGTAATTCAATAGCCGGGCTCAAAAAAAAGAAAAGTATTACCGGTAACCTGCAGCCTGCAAATGAAACAATTCCGAATAGCGGCCATTTTTCATTAATAGTTCTTCGTGATTGCCTGATTCAATCAAATGGCCTTTATCTAAAACAAGAATGCGATCGGCCATTCGCACAGTAGAAAAACGATGTGATATAAGCACAGCCGAACGGCCTTTTGTAAGTTCTGCAAAACGCTGGAAAACATTGAACTCCGCCCGGGCATCTAATGCGGCAGTAGGTTCATCAAGAATAATCAATTGGGCATCCTTCATGTAAGCTCTTGCCAGCGCAATTTTTTGCCATTCGCCGCCGGATAGCTCAACACCGCTATTGAATCTTCGGCCAAGCACCTGGTCGTATTTTGCTGGAAGCTTTTCTATCATGGGGTGTGCAAGACTTTGTTCTGCCGATGAAATTATTAAGGGGCGATTTTCAGTTTCTGCAATGTTGCCCGCCGCAATATTTTGCGATACACTCATTTGGTATCGTAAAAAATCCTGGAAGATGATTCCGATGTTCATGCGAAGCTGAAATAAATCGTATAGTTTTAAGTCGATGCCATCTAATAAAATGCGGCCTTCGCTTGGATCATATAAGCGGGCCAGCAATTTTACCAGGGTCGTTTTTCCAGCACCATTTTCGCCAACCAACGCTAATTTTTCGCCGGGGTGCAGAGTAAATGACAAATGACGATTTGCCCATTTTTCTGAATTGGCATATTTGAAACCAACATTCTCAAACTCAAAACCTTTTTTAATCGGATTAGGAAAAACAAATGGCTTTGTAGCCTGCACAATATTGGGTTTGATCTTGAAAAAATCAAAGAAATCACTTAAATAAACTGCTCCCTGAGATACGCTTGTAAAGCGAATAAGAATGCCTTCGAGCAAGCTGCGCAACTGGCGGAACGAGCCGGCCAAAAAAGTAAGATCGCCGATAGAAATGGAGCCAGTGACAGCTTTTACTAAAATGAAAACATAAGCGCCATAATAACCGGCACTGCCCAATATGGCAAACAAGGTTCCGAAGCCGGCCCGGCGGATGGCCAGTTTTTTATTATCCCTGTAAAATTTACCTGATAGAGTTTTAAAGCGACTGATCAGGAAGGTACTGAGGTCGAACATTTTTACCTCTTTGGCGGTTTCGTCGCTGGCACCCAGGAAACGCATATAATCAAGTTCACGGCGTTCGGGTGTTTGCCTGCGGCTTAGTGCATAGGTTTTATCATTAAAATAAATTTCGCCTAAAAAGGCTGGTATAATTGCTACGAGCAATAAGAGGATCAGCCACGGATTGAATACCAAAAGGCCAGCCGCTAAAAATCCCATTGTTATAAGATCCTGCACCTGGCTAAGCACCTGCGATAACAATATAGTTCTGCCGATGGTTTGTTGCCGTGCACGTTCGAGTTTATCGTAAAAAGTTGAATTCTCGAATTGATCGAGATCAAGTGTCGCGGCATGCGCCATAATTTTTACCGAAGTATTGTTGCTGAAAAGATCACCCAGCAAACTGTCCATTAATGTAGTGGCACGACTTAAAGCATCCGATAAAATTGCGAGGCCAAATTCAATTCCAAGCAATAGCCATAAGTGATTTAGTGAAACTGTTTCATGGCTTTTACTTAGGTGGATAACATGATCGATAATCAGCTTTCCCACATATAGCATTGCCAATGGAAGGGAAGACCGGATAAGCCGCAGCAGGCAGTTGAGTATTGTCATGCTGCGGCTTGTTTCCCAAACCAGTTTAAAAAAATCCGGCAGGTTTCGAAGGGCCGTCAGCCTTTCTTTAAAAGATAGTTGAGTGGAACTTTGTTTAGAAGTTTTAAGGCTGGTAATAAATCGTTTCCAAAAATTCATGTTTATAAAGATATTCCTGTGCAGGCTTAATGTTTGGTAGAAAATACGTTACAAACTGGTGCCACGCATGTTGAATAGGTTCAATTAAAAACCGGCGGAAAAAATTCTGCCGGCGATAATAAATGTTATGAAACAGCTAGTCCCAAATTTGGCCGAAACTAATATTCGCCTCACAGCCGCCCGGAAACTCAAAAGTATATTGCCCGCTATGAGGAGCAACAACGAAAGCATCTTCTATCAGTTCAAAAATTTCTACGGCTTCGGTTTCAGGATTAATCAGCAGGTAATATTTAACTTTCTCCTGCTGATACCAAACGAATTTAGTGTTGCGGTCTTTTAAGGCGGTGGACGGGGATAAGATTTCTACTACTAACTCCGGTGTAGTTTCCAGGTTGTTTTTGTTAACTGGCTTGCAGGTTACCAGCAGATCAGGTATAAACACTGTGTCTTTCGAAATTTTCCAGTCTATTGCAAGGTAAATTTTGCACGAACCGCATTTTCTTAATTCTTTTTCAAATTCCCAAAACAGCAAACCTGCTATCCGCTGATGCTTTGGCATGGGTGCAGGACTCATAGCAAAAGGGATTCCCTCAACCAATTCCCAGGGATCTTCCCATTTGTTCCGTTGTGCTACGGTGTAGTAAGGTAAAATTCTGGCTGCTGAGGTCATAAAATAAAGATACGAATCCGTTGTTTACAGGCATCAGAACAACCCGATAAAAAAGTAACAGGCTATCAATTCGACGGTTACTTTTTTTAAAACCCTCAAAATATAATTTCTAATACGCCCTTGCAAACAGCACTCTTTGTGTGCTTGGCTTGCCACTATAAATACAGGTTCCGTTTTCA
>JBKJNG010000632.1:0-2825 GCA_046596065.1 Phnomibacter sp.
TACCAAAAATAATGGTGGGGCTGTAATAAACCCCAGTTACATATACGTTTCCTGAATTATCGGAGGCAATTGAATACGCCCTGTCGTCACCATTGCCTCCTGCGCTTTTTGCCCAAAGCCAGGAGGGTGTTTGGGCGTAGGTGGCTACACTAAATAAGAAAAATAAACAAAGGGTGTAAAGTTTTTTCATTCTACTTTTATACTCAAATTTTATTTTCTTCCTGTTTTTTCCCATTCTGCAATCCGCTTATTTTGTGCTTCTATTTTTTTATTTAATTGAATTATGTAAAGTGTCATCTCTTCAATTTTTTCCATTTGTTTTGCCTGCACACCTCCTATGTCCAATCCTTTTTCTTCAATTTCTTTTCCAGATGGGATATTGGGCAAATGATTATTTATAGAAACAAATTTATCAAGTTCTTCAATTGACATTAATTTATAATCTTTATTAAAGACATAATCTGACCATCCAATTTCAACTACAACCTTTTTTGCTCTTATAGAACCATTTACTGAAAGTTTGTAAGCGGGGTCAGGGTTAGTTGTGCCAATCCCCACATTACCATTGGTTTTAATTCTCATTCCTTCGGCTCCGTTAGCATACATAACAAAATCATAAGCATTGCATGTACCTATAAAATCAGTTGAAGCATTACCACTTAAATAATTTCCACCTAATGTCCAGGGAAAAATATATGATTGGTTACATGGTTTGGGCGCTTTCTGCAATATTCCATTTGCGTCAACAAAAAGAAGGTCTAAACCAGTAGTTGAAACATTTGCAGTTGAGGTAATTTTTAATTGGCCATTTGCCTTTATGCTCAACCGCTCACTATTATTGGTTTTAAACACCAAATCTTTATTATCGGTAGTGCCGATAAAATTGGTTGGGGGGTTACTGCCGTTGTTACCAAGGGTTGTCCAGTCACTACGGGCAGGTTCGGTTAGATAAAGTTGCTCTGAATTTAGGGTGCAACCATTTGCATCAGTTACTGAAACCGAGTGTGAGCCGGGGCTTAGGTTAGTTCGACTTTGGTTGGTGTTACCATCGTTCCAAAGGAAGGTATAGGGTGATGTACCACTGTAAACATATATATCAATTACACCATTGCTGCAACTCCAACAACTTATGTTGTAACTGTTACTGTATGTGTAAACAACAGGTTCGAGTGAAAGTGCTTCGGGTTCTATCAAGGTTATCTCGCCATATACAATGGATCCAGTAGCATCTTTAACCTGAATACGACAATAACCTGCTGCCAGGCCAGAAATGGATTGCGTTGTTTGGCTATTACTCCAAGTGTAATAGTAAGGTGGAGTGCCTCCAGTAGGATTTGCGGTAAGGGTTCCATCATGGGCGCCAAAGCAACTGATGTTGCTGCCATTGTAATTGCTTGCAGTTAATGTTACTGCAAGTTGAGCGTACAGCATTTGTACGTTAAACAATACAGCGGTTGCAATAAGAAATAATTTGTTTGGAGTGATGAATAGCTTTTGCATGATGGTGATGTTTTTATAAATCCCGGAGTGAGGGATTTGTGTTTGATGATGTAAACCTAAGAATAGTTGTGATAGCTGCAAATTTAATATCAAATAAATAATGGTTTGGCAATGCATCCTTTAAGGTAGTATCTTCCATTTGCAAACTCCAAACCTTTTTTACCTTTGGCATCCTTTAAAAAGAAACAACAAACGATATGACTAAAATTCATGCAGCTATAACTGCTGTAAACGGATGGGTTCCCGAAAACGTAACGGATAATCACGAACTCGAAAAATTTGTTGACACCAACGATGAATGGATTCAAACCCGAACCGGAATTAAAGAACGAAGAATATTAAAAGGTGAGGGTAAAGGTGTATCGGATATTATGGTGCCTGCCATAGAAGGTCTGCTTAAAAAGCGCGGCATCAGCGCAAGCGAAATAGATTTAATTATATGCGCCACCACCACACCCGATTTTGTTTTTCCGGCTACAGCCAATGTAGTAGCCGATAGAATAGGCGCCATCAATGCTTGGGGTTATGATGTGAGTGCAGCATGTTCGGGCTTTTTATTTTCGCTCGTTACGGGTGCGCAGTTTATTGAAACAGGTAAGTTTAAAAAAGTGCTCGTAGTAGGTGCCGATAAAATGTCGAGCATCTTAAACTATCAGGACCGTGCCACATGCATCATTTTTGGTGATGGTGGAGGCTGTGTTTTATTAGAACCTAACGAAGAAGGATTAGGCATTCAGGATTCGCTTACCAAAAGCGATGGCAGCGGCCGCGCCTACCTGCATCAGAAAGCAGGCGGCAGCGTGAAGCCCGCCACCCATGAAACTGTTGACGCCCGCGAGCATTACGTTTTTCAGGAAGGCAAAACAGTATTCAAATTTGCAGTTACCAACATGGCCAATGCCTGTGTGGAAATAATGGAGCGCAATCACTTAAAAGCTGAAGATATTACATGGCTGGTGCCTCATCAGGCCAACAGGCGCATCATAGAAGCTACACGCGAGCGCATGGGCATACCCGAAGATCGTGTAACCATTAATATTGATAAATACGGCAACACCACCAATGGTACCATTCCATTATGTTTGTGGGAATGGGAAGACAAATTCAAAAAAGGCGACAACATTATACTTGCCGCTTTTGGCGGAGGCTTTACCTGGGGATCTATTTATCTCAAGTGGGCTTACTAAAATGGTTTCGGGTTTTGGGTTTCGGGTTTAAATAACCTATGCCACCAACAAACCGGAAACACGAAACTGGAAAGAGATTGTTTCGTTCCTCGCAATGACAAAAGATGTAAATCGAAAATATTTTTACTTTCGCTCTCT
>JBKJNG010000070.1:0-7595 GCA_046596065.1 Phnomibacter sp.
ATTTAACTGTTCGTCACCGCCTGCAAAAGAAAGATACTTCCGCAGCTCTTAGCGAGGCCGTTAAGCCCATTGTCTATTATCTTGACAATGGCACACCTGAACCAATTCGCAGTGCGCTTATGGAAGGTGCAGGCTGGTGGAACCAGGCCTTTGAAACAGCAGGTTATAAGAATGCTTTCCAGGTAAAATTATTACCCGATTCTGCCGACCCAATGGACATACGTTATAACACTATTAACTGGGTACACAGATCAACAAGAGGATGGAGCTACGGCGCTTCCGTAGTTGATCCCAGAACCGGTGAAATTATTAAAGGAAATGTAACGCTTGGCTCACTTAGAGTTAGGCAGGATTATTTAATTGCACAGGGCTTACTCGCACCTTTTGAAAATGGCTTTCCAGTTGATGACAAAATGCTTAAAATGGCCCTGGCTAGATTAAAACAACTAGCTGCGCATGAAGTAGGGCATACGCCTGGCTTAATGCATAATTATGTTGCAAGCATTTCGAACCGCTCGAGTGTAATGGATTACCCGCATCCTTTAGTAAGTTTAAATAGCAGTGGTGAAATTGATTTGAATAATGCGTACGATAATAAGATTGGCGATTGGGACAAACTGGCCATTACATGGGGTTATAGTGAATTTAAAAAAGAGACAAATGAAAAGGATACGCTAAATAAAATACTTGTAAATGCGTATAAAAAAGGGCTTCGTTTTTTAACTGACCAGGATGCAAGGCCAGCAGGAAGTATTAGTCCTGCTGCTCATTTATGGGACAACGGAACGAATGCTATTGATGGCCTGGCAGAAGTAATGAAAGTGCGTACACAAGCATTAAAACAATTTGGTGAAAACAATATTAGGAAAGACATGCCAATGGCGATGCTGGAAGATGTTTTGGTTCCTGTTTATTTCTACCACCGCTATCAACTGGAAGCTGTTACAAAAATAATTGGTGGCATGGAATACAACTATGCATTACGTGGAGATGGGTATATGATCACAAAACAATTACCGAAAGCAGAACAACTAAAAGCGTTGAATGCAGTGATTGCATGCATGGATCCAAAAACATTAGTGCTGCCAGATAAAATTGTTGCTATGATACCACCAAGGCCGGCAGGTTATGAACCATCAGGCGAATTATTTAGCAAGCGAACAGGGCTGGCATTTGATGCACTGGCACCTGCTGAAACCGCGGCTAATTTTCCTTTGTCATTTTTATTTAACAGCGAGCGTGTAAGCCGTATGGAACAGTATGAAATAAACGGAGGATTGGGCTTAATTGAAATGATGAATACACTTATTGCCAGCACCTGGAAAGCACCACGCCGCACTGGAATGGAAAAATTAGTTCAACAACAAACCGAACAAATTTTGCTTACCTATTTACTGGCTTTAACTATTAATGAAAATGCATCTTTCCAGGCAAGAGCTGATGCAAAAAAAGCATTGAGTGATCTGAAGATATTTATTGAATCCAAAAAGAAAACCACCACCGATGCTTCTTATGCAGCGCATCTTTTATTGGCTACAGAACGCATGGCTAAACCAGAAGATGCTAAACCTGCACTACTTAAAGAAATTCCGCCCGGCGCTCCTATCGGTTGCGATCTTTCAGAAGATCTCAGCCAGTAATTGAAAATAGCAACGCAGCGTAAAGACGAGTAGAAAACAATGGAGTCCTCAACAGCAGATTCCATCGCAGCGCTTCGCGGCATTTCCTTTTGCCTCCAATCCTGCTGCATGAAAGAATGCTCTGTAATGCGGCGCATATGTTATTCAACAAAAAAGTAGCCCGGTGAATTGGCTACTTTTTTATGCATACAAATAAATCTTTGAGCATGAGGTTATTTTGAAAAAACTTGACAAGGCGCAAAAAAATATTCATTTTTCTTATAAAAACCGGTACCAAAACTGTAAATTTATCAGCAGCCTAAGCTGCGGCCCTTCGTCCTTTCACTAAAAAACTCTCTGCCCCGTTTTGATTTTTTGAAAACATTTTTTTTCATCTTAAAAAAGGAGGTCTTTTATGATTGCCCGTCTCACTTTCCTCAACATTCAGCAAGAAAAAGCTGAAGACGTAAAAAGAATTTATAACGAGGAAATTGTTCCCGTTGTAAAAAGTCAAAAAGGTAATATCGGTATCTGGCTGCTTGAACCCACTAATGAAAAGGATGAGTATATATCATTATCCGAATGGGTTTCACAGGCAGATGCTGATGTCTATGAAACCAGCGGCGTGTACAGAACATTGGTAGATAAAGTAAAGGAAATGTATACAAGCAGGCCCGTTTTGAGAACCTACAATGTAGCAGAAAACAAGGTAATGGCATCAGCAATGTAACAAGCTTTGCAATTGCTAAACTACCAGCTGTTAAAAAATGATGTGCATTGCAAAAAAAGACCCGGCCCTAAATAGGATCGGGTCTTTATTGCGATGTAACTGACGAGATCAATAAAAACAAATAGTAAAGGCAACAACAGTCTTTCCCGGCATTATCTAAAATTAAAAAGAGAAATATGAAATTATATTCCGGCAGACTGAAAAATCAATAAAATAACGCCATTAGCTTTTTACTAATTTCTTTTCAAGGTCTTCAAGCGACATACCTTTTGTTTCCGGCACACGTAATAAAACCCATACCAATTGCAGTACCATCATAAAAGCAAAGAAGGCGAAGATTGGCCATGGATTGTCTTTGAAAATCCCATTGTCTTTATCAAGAAAAATTGGCGTTAACAGTGTTATCAACGCAGCAAAAACCCAATGCGTACTTGCTCCGAAAGATTGACCCATTGCCCTTACTTTGTTTGGAAATATCTCTGATATAAAAACCCATATTACTGCCCCTTGCCCTATGGCATGCGCTGCAATAAAAAACAATAAGAAAAACAACAATAAACCAGGGCTTGCATGTGTATAAAAACACCAGGCAACCATAGCTAGACTAATGATATATCCAAACGATCCAATAATTAATAAAGTCTTTCTGCCAATACGATCAATAAGATATAAACCAACAAATGTAAAAGCAAGATTAGTTGCCCCAATTGTGATAGAATTAAATAAAGATTCTTTTGCTGCCAGGCCTGCTCTTTCTAAAATTTCAGGCGCATAATAAAGTATAAAATTTATACCTGATACCTGGTTAAAAAAAGCTATCATAAATGCAAGCCATAATATTGTTTTGTATTTGGCGCTAAACATACTTGAACCCCGCCCTTTCGATTCGTGCTGAAAGCTTGCGAGAATGGTAGCCACTTCTGTTTCAACATTTATTATACCGAGTTTCGACAGTATTTTTTTTGCAGTGCCGTCATCATTTTTTTTCGTTAACAACCAACGTGGGCTTTCCGGAATGCCAACTACCAGTATTGAATAAATGAGAGCGGGAACAGCTAATGCGCCTAGCATAAAACGCCAGTCGTTAGTTCCGCCAACGCCCTTTAAAAAATAGTTAGATAAAAAAGCTACCAGTATTCCAAAAACAATATTGAACTGGTACAGTGCGCCCAGCCTTCCCCTTGTTGACGGCGTTGAAATTTCAGAAATATAAGTCGGCGCTGCAACAGATGATACGCCAATTCCTAAACCGCCAATAAAACGGAAAAAAGAAAATGAATATGGATCTGGTGCGAATGCGGTACCAATGGCAGAAACACTAAACAGGATTCCGATCCACACCAGCACCTTTTTTCTCCCATATTTTTCAGTAGGAATGCCACCGAATATGGCGCCTATTACGGTTCCCCACAATGCCATGGACATAATAAAAAAGCCATGGAATAATGGCGAAGTATGCCATAATTCTTTGATGGGTAAATTGGCACCTGATATAACCACGGTATCAAATCCAAAAATAAAACCCGCCAATGCGGCTGTCAGTGCTATGCGAATAATATACCCGCCAGCCTTTCCTGAATTATTCAAATACACTTCTGCGCTGTTAGTCTTTGTATTAGGTACAAGCATTCGTTTTGTTTTAAAATCTTTAAGATGGAGGCATAAAAATAATGATGCTGAGCAACACCTGCAGCTTCATCTTTTGATATCGCTGGAAAACAAATAACCGACTCTTTTTAAAATGCGTTTGTAATGCGGATGCGGAAGAAAGGCCGACTTTTATCATTGATAGATTTCAACCATTGTCATAACCCGTAACCTTTTTTTACCAGGTTTAAAATCAAAAAAAGCATGCTCGCAACGCATGAGATCCGTTGCGGATCACATGCGTTGCGAGTTTCACAGGTCAAAAACGCTGATCTGAATTGGGAAATACTTTCCTGTGCTTTATTTTTCCACAGGCTATCACTTTTGGAAAAGCATGTATCAATAACTCCTGGGGCTTTGCCGACAATACCAGTTTGGTTATAAACCACTAATATAGATGACTGAGAAATATAATATCCTGAGATCGTCACGCTAAACCCGTTAGACACGATGGAGCAAATAATATTGTTCTCTTTATCCCTAACCTCCAGCCTGTTTGGATCGCTTCTATAACTTAGTAAATTGGGGAGGAAAACACGCCACTTGTTATATTCAAGACTGCCAACATACTGCTCGGTTTGCAGATCTTTAAATTCAGCCACAATGTATAGCCGCTCGTTTTTTAAGAGCAAGTAAATAAATGAACTATCGCACTCATTTCCTAAACCCAATGAGAATTTATCTCCGTCTTCCAAGGTTTTGTATAGAACACCAATTCCCTGGCTTCCCACCTTTATAACCGGCAAAAAGTCGTCTGTTCTCCTTTTTAATATTAATCCTTCAACGCTATTGAAGTTTTTTATGTCTGAAAAAACGGGAGGGTTGTCGCGAAAAGAAACATGTTTATCGTCAAGGTTTGCTCCGATGGTCAGCGGCTTCAAAGTGCCGCTGTCAAAATTTTCTTGAATGTACCTCTCACTTCGAGTTGTCATTTTATCTAAATAAAACGTAGTTCCTGCTATAACGAACAAGATCACACCTCCAAATTTTCCAGCAGTCACTAGGAGATTCTTCGTTAAAATTTTGGCTTTACCCTCAGGGGGAACTTTGGATTTAGCTTGTAGGATACGGGCAAAGAGACCGTGCATTTTTTGCAGCGGTCATAGACTGTACTTTTCGAAAAGGATCCCGTCGAAAATATACCGCGATCGTTGAGACTTGCCCCGTGGATCGCAAAAATTGAGGTCGTTAAACAAAAAAAGTAAGCTGTTTAGGCTTACTTTTTACAGTTGTGACCCGGATTGGATTCAAACCAATGACCCCAAACTTAGAAGGTTTGTGCTCTATTCAGCTGAGCTACCGGGCCAATAACGAATTTCAAGAGCCTTTTGAGCCCACCGGACCGTTTACCGGGCTGCAAAGAAAAGAAAATTAACCTCACAGCGGACAATTCTAATTATCAAATTTTACTTCGAAGAGTTTTGGCCAGTATTTGCCGGTTATAAAAATGCGGTTGGTGGCACTATCGTAGGCAATGCCGTTCATTACATCGGGACCACTTTCGGTCGTCATATCCGATGCGGGAATACCCGTTTTACCCCGTAAATCGCCCAAATTGAAAACTGCTGCAACCTTACCACTGCCGGTATCAATTTTTAAAATTTGATCGGCCAGCCACACGTTAGCATACACAAAACCCTTTATAAACTCCAGCTCATTAATTCTTGATACGGGACCATACTGGTTGGTAACGCCTACCCTTTTCACCTCTTTAAAAGTATTGGGGTCGTAGTAAAAAAGGTTGCTTCCGCCATTGCTGATGATCAGGTAAGTACCATCGGTTGTCATCCCCCAGCCTTCGCCAAAACTATAATTGAATTCATTTATCTTTTTTAGAGTGGCAGCATCATACACAAAGCAAGTTTTTTCCTGGTAGGTCATCTGGTAAATTTTACCATTCAGCTGGGTACAACCCTCACCAAAATATTTCTTATCGAGATTTACCTGCTTTATCACTTTACCGGTTTTTAAATCCGTAAACCTGATATCGCTTTCACCATATTGCCCGGCGCTTTCCAGTAATTGCCCGTTTACGTATTGCAGGCCTTCGGTAAAACAAGCGGTATCGTGCGGGTAGCTGTTTAGCAGCTGGTAGCCGAGCTCAGCGGTCTGACTATTGGCCGGTTCGGAAGAAGGTTCGACCTTAGGTTCGGTGTTTTCATTACCGCCACAGGAAATAAGAAAAACACCGATTGCCAGCAGTAAAACAACTTTCTTCATAATTATAAGTGAGGTGGCGAAGATATTATGTGGATTTTGAGATTTGCGATTTTGTGATTTGCTGTTTGTGATTTGCTATTTCAATAATGCTTCCTCATCCATTAAGCATCTCGTTTGCTACCAGTTCGCCGAAAACAGGCGACAACGCTACACCCATGCCATTGCAGCACATAGCAGCCCACACATTTTGATCTACCTGTTGCAGTACTGGTTGTTTGGATGGATGCATGGCCATCAGGCCACTCCAGCTTTCATAGCTTTCCAATGGATGAATGGCAGCCGCAGGCAAATGTCTTTGAATGAAGGAATAGAGTGCCAGGCGAATGTTTGCGGTGGTTTCCAGCGACAGCGTTTGCTCCCCCGCAAAATCGCTATTGCGTGCGCCACCCAGCAAAACCCGGTTGCCCAGGTTCCGGAAGTAATAATAGCCGCCATCAAAATGAAAAGTGCCTTTGAGGGCCAGGCCGGGAATGGGCGGTGACAATATGATTTGACCACGGGCCGGCACAATACCCAGCCGTGGTAACTGGTTTGATAAAAAAGCATTGGTGGCAAACAGCAGTTGATTGGTGGAAAAACTAATTTTTTGATGTGTGTAAATTTTCAGGCCGCCGCCAGATCTTTCGTAATGGGTCATCCCTATTCCATCAAGAACTTGTACTCCCATTCCCCTTACCACCTGTTTCAATGCCTGTACCAGTTTACCACTATGCAAACCACCTTCCATCCGGTTCTCTATCATGTGGTCGAACCCTTTTAAACCGTAACCGGCCAATTTACCGGGCGCACTTGAAAAAGCCGCGTGGTTACCCGTAATCTCTTTCATCCGGGTGTTTAAGGCTGCTACTTCTGTCTCAAATTTGCTCCATTCGCCGCTGTTCAAACCGGCAAAGCATTCGTAGCCGCCGCTATTTTCAAACCCCGTTTGTGCATCGGTAAACACCAATCGTATTTTTTGAATTCCTTTGTAGCGCATCTCCACTACCTGCCACATGGCATCGGACCCCATCACCTGCAGATCGTGCAACATTTCCGACGGACTACCAAAACATGCGAAGCCGGCGTTGCGGGTAGATGCCCCCATTGGTACCACCCCGGCATCAATTAACGTAACTTTTAAGGTGGGGCGTTTAATTTTTAGTTCTCTTGCAGTCCAAAGTCCTAACTAGCCTCCACCAACGATCAAAACATCGCTGGCGGCATAAAAACTTTCTTTTTCCCAAACGGAGACATCCATCGTAATTAATTAAGCAACAACAAATGAAACGAATTACAGCGATTATTTTATTGATATCAGTAACAGGCATTGCACGAGCGCAAACTTTAGGCGGACTTTTAAAAAAGGCAACAACCAAAGATTCAGCAACCGGCAAAAGCAG
>JBKJNG010000107.1:0-3672 GCA_046596065.1 Phnomibacter sp.
CTTGCCATTGCTTAAAATTACAGAAGTAAAAGGAAGGAATTTTTCTAAAGAATTTCCTTCTGATTCTAACCATTCCGTATTGGTAAATGAAGCATTTGTAAAAGAAGCTGGCTGGAAAAACCCTATTGGGCAGCAGGTAAATTTTTGGTACAACGAAAATGAAAAATACACAGTAGTTGGTGTAGTAAAAGATTATCATTACAGGCCATTGAATCAAAAAATAACTTCACAATTATTTACCATGAAAGCGGGCAATGATTATGGAAAAGCATTCATCAAAATAAAACCTAACACCACCACTGCAAGTCTTAAGCATATTGAAACAACCTTTAAAAAGTTGTTTCCCATAACACCCTACTCTTATGTTTTTACCAACGATGAAAACGGGAAGAGTTATGAAGCGGAGGCCAAGTGGAAACAAATCCTGTTATTTGGTGCTGTACTCACCATTTTCATTTCATGTATCGGTTTATTTGGTTTATCCGTTTTATCTGCCGAAAAAAGAACAAAGGAAATAGGTATAAGAAAAGTACTCGGCGCATCGGTAAGCGTTGTGGTTACTACCCTCTCAAAAGATTTTTTAAAGCTTGTAGCGCTATCGCTATTGGTGGCGGTACCACTTGCCTGGATGGCCGCAAATAAATGGCTGGAAAACTATCCCTATCGTATTACACTAAGCTGGTGGATGTTTAGTGCTGCTGGCATATTGGTATTAGTGTTAGCCATGGCCACCGTAAGTTTTCAATCGGTTAAAGCCGCTATAGCCAATCCGGTAAAAAGCTTAAGAAGTGAGTAGGAAACTTCCCCCGAAAGACAATTCGTATTGACAAACAATTCAAGCCTGCAAACTGTATCATATGCGGACAACCGATATATCAAAACCGAACAATATCACAACGCATTATGCTTTTAACTTACTGACAGTCAATACATTTTCTTTATGGCACTTTATTGGAATGCATAGTGATACAGCGTTTATAGATATTAATGACTTTTCTAACAACTAATAATCAAAGCGAATCAAATTATAATACAACATATGAAAAAGTACAGCCTGTTATTACTCTTCACAGCTTTCCACCTTTTTGTGATTGCGCAAAACAAAACCGATAAAGAACCAATTCAAACAAAGTTATTAAGCGCAGATGTAATTAAAGAAGTGCAGGTAAAAACTTCAGGCGGAAGTATCACTGTTTCCGGCGTGCCTGTTTCAGAAGCACGCATCGAAGTATATGTTTCATCAAACATTAGTAAAAACGAACTTACAAAAGAAGCAATATTGCAAAGGCTGCATGATAAATACGACCTTGATATTTCAGTAATCAAAAACAAGCTTACTGCAACGGCAAAGCCAAAGGAAAAAATGAACTGGAAAAATTCGATTAATATTTCTTTTGAAGTATTTGTTCCGTCGAATATTAATACTGACCTGGTAACAAGTGGTGGAAGCATTAACTTATCAAACTTATCAGGCGATCTTGATTTTTCAACAAGTGGCGGAAGTTTGCATCTTGATAATGTGAGCGGCAAAATAGATGGCAGAACAAGTGGCGGAAGTATACAAGTGCAAAACTCAAAAGACGATATTAATCTTACCACCAGTGGTGGCAGCATTGAAGCCAAAAATTGTAATGGAAAATTAAAGCTAAGCACCTCGGGTGGTTCATTAAGTTTAATTGATTTAAAAGGAGAAATTAACGCGAGCACGAGCGGAGGAAATGTAAAAGGCAGTAGCGTGGAAGGCGAATTGAAAGCTGCTACTTCCGGTGGCAATATTGATCTCAATGATCTGTCATGCAGTATAGAAACATCTACCAGTGGAGGCAATATAAATGTATCAATTGCCAAACTTGGCAAGTATGTAAAAATTGGCAACTCTTCCGGAAACATTACGGTTACACTTCCAAAAAACCAGGGGCTTGATCTTGATCTTACTGGTAAAATCGACAATACATATTTTGAGAATTTCAGTGGCACAATTGACAAATACAAGGTTAGTGGGAAATTGAATGGTGGTGGCATTCCAGTTTCTGTAGATGCAGGAAGCGGAAGAATCTATTTTGAACAGAAATAGATAAAAGATGTTTACACTAATAAAGTTTATATCAGGGTTAGAAATCAAAGTTTACTAAAAAAATTACACTAAAAATTAAATTGAAATGAAAGCAACCACTTTATTACTGCTATTTGTATTGGCAGGATTTCAGAATTTTTCCCAGGAAAAAAAACAGGCATCAACTACAGTTGAAATTACTTTTTATAACAACAGTATTCTTCCGCATAAATTCAGTTTTATAAGTTATGCACCCGATGAAAAAGGCAATGGCACTAATCAAATGGTATTATCGCCTTATGGCAAAACAAAACTTTCGTTTAAACCAGGTACTAAATTATACCTGGCCGATAGTAAAGAAATTGATATTGTAATGAGTGGCAATAGTCTGCAGGGAAAACCATTTATGGTTATTGCAAAACAAGATGATGGCAAAACAATTGAACTTAATAAATGATACTGACATTTATATCGTATTATTTTCTTTGATTTCCAATTGACTTAATGTCAAATAAATTACTGACCACTCACCACTGACCACTCACCGTTCACATAATCCACCATCATGATAAGAAACTATTTCCTTGTAGCATATCGTAACCTTATCCGCAACAAAGTATTTACTGCAATTAATATTCTGGGACTTGCAGTTGGCATTGCCGTATTCCTGCTAATTTTTGAATACGTGGCTAATGAGTGGGGAACCAATCGTTTCCACAAAAATTTTGATAACTTATACCGTGCGTCAGTTACTTATAAAGAAGGCAACAGCGATTATTATTTGCCCGCTGGGTTTGCACCTATTATCAAGCAAAGGTTTAGCGGTATAGAGTCATGCGTTCGGGTAGCCGATGGTATTGGAAGCGGTGTAATTAGTATTACGGATGATGTAAGTAAAAATGCTGGTCCGGTAAAAACTTTCAGTGAAAATGATATAAGTTATGTTGATGGCGACTTTTTAAGTATGTTTTCTTTTCCATTGGTTACAGGAACGCCCTCGTTGCAGCAACCAAAAACAATGGCCTTGTCAGAAAAACTGGCAATTAGATATTTTGGCAATACAAATGTGGTTGGCAAAGTAATAACGGTTAGCAACCAATTCGGGAATACACCTTATACCATCACCGCGGTACTAAAAAATTTAAAAGCTCAGTCAGATATTAAAACCGGTGTTTTATTGTCATTAAAAACACTCGAAAGCAAGGCGAACCGCGAGGACAATGATTGGGCCGATCCCAATGGTATCGAATCTGGTTTTACAAATATTTACCTGCAATTAAAGCCAGGCATAAAAGGTGCATTTATTGCGGGTGAGGTTACAAAATTTGTACGTTCGATAAACCCATCATCTAAAACCGACCGGGTTAGTTTTCAGCCATTCAGCGAAATACATTTAGCTCCAACCATTAATTACCCGCTGCAAACATTCGGCAGTCTTTTAATGGTGCTGGTGTTTACTGCAGTGGCCTTACTTATTCTGCTTATTGCATTAATCAACTACATCAACTTATCGACCGCACAAGCCTTAAAGAGGGCAAGGGAAGTAGGTGTACGCAAAGTGTTGGGCGCAAGCCGCCCTCAACTAATGCTGCAATACCTTACAGAAACATTATTGCTTA
>JBKJNG010000360.1:0-5229 GCA_046596065.1 Phnomibacter sp.
GAAAATTTCTTGGAAACATGCAAAATTTCAACCTGCATATTACAAGAGGCGCCATTCTTATCACAGTTGTTTCTTTATCGCTGCTTATTTTATTGCAAACAAAAATTGGAAAGCACAAATACCTAAACCTACTTCCTGCGCCATTGCTGATTGTTGTTGTTGGGATCATTACCAATCTTCTTTTTACCAATGCTGCTTCGTCTTTTTCATTAAAGGAAACACAGTTGGTAAATATTCCAGATAACATATTTGGCAGTATTTCGTTTCCAGATTTCAGCAAACTTTTTTCAAATTCAGATATTTGGAAAGATGGGTTGATCATTGGTTTGTTGGCGACGCTGGAAACCTTGCTATGTATTGAAGCCGTTGATAAATTAGATAAACGAAACCGCATCACTCCGGTTAACCGAGAACTGATTGCACAGGGAATTGGTAATATGACCTGTGGTTTATTAGGCGCTATACCAATGACAGCAGTGGTAGTAAGAGGCGCAGCAAATGTGGATGCAGGCGGCCGTACTAAATTATCAGCCTTTACGCATGGCCTGTTCTTGTTACTTGCGGTATTATTGATCCCGTTTTTATTGAATAAAATTCCTTACGCTTCGCTGGCGGCTATTTTAATTATCACGGGTTATAATCTTACAAAGCCAAAGCTATACCGCAACATGTATAGCCTGGGATGGAAACAATTTATTCCTTTCATCTTAACAATCATTGCCATCCTTTTATCAGATCTTTTGATTGGCGTTAGCATCGGTTTGCTGATCTCCATCTATTTTATTATTCAAAACAACTTTAAAGCAGAGTATAAAATATCGAAAACAAAAAAGCATGAAACCGAAATTCACCTGATAAAATTAAACAGCAATGTTACTTTTCTGAACAAAGTAAAACTGCGTAATGCACTTGACATGGTTCCTGAATACAGCGTTCTTACCATTGATGGAAGCGAATGCAATTTTATTGATTATGATATTTTAGAAATAATTAGCGAGTATGCAAACAAGGCACACGACCGCCACATAGAATTGCACCTCGATGGTATTGAGAAAGTAAATATTACTGCTGTGCATTAAAAGTGTAATGGTTAAATGTTTCATTGAACTTTGTACTGCACAATGCGTTTGGTATAATCTTTTACCCCCTGAATAAATCATTAAATTAAAATGGAAACAAAACAAATAGTATTGGCTTCAAGGCCGGTTGGCACTCCGACAGCAGCAAACTTTCGTACAGAAAATATAAACCTGCCAGCCATCCAAGAGGGTGAAGTGTTATTGCAGGGAATGTATTTTTCAGTTGATCCTTACATGCGTGGCAGAATGAATGATATAAAATCGTATACGCCACCGTTCCAGGTAGATCAGCCTTTGGTAGGCTCAGTGGTAGCAAAAGTTATTGAGAGTAAGGATGCAGTTTTTACAATTGGCGACATCGTAATTGGTATGCTTCCATGGCGTGAAAAAACCATTGCTATTTCGAAAGATTTACGAAAGATCGACAGCTCGATGGTACCATTAACTTATTACCTCGGCGTGCTCGGAATGACGGGTCTTACTGCATATTTTGGCTTAATGGATATTGGCAAACCAAAGGCTGGCGAAACAGTTGTTGTATCGGGCGCTGCAGGCGCTGTTGGTATGATTGCAGGACAGATTGCCAAAATACAGGGCTGTCGTGTTATTGGCATTGCGGGCTCGGATGAAAAAATAAAAGCACTGAAAGCCGAATATGGTTTTGATGAAGCGATCAATTATAAAACCACTGCTGATATGAAAAAAGCCATTGCGGAACTTTGCCCCAATGGCGTTGATATTTATTTTGATAATGTTGGTGGTGCTATTTCTGATGCAGTAATCGCCAATATTAATTTTCATGCACGCATTCCATTGTGCGGACAAATTTCTTTGTACAACAGTAAGGAAGTACCAATGGGCCCAAGATTACAACCCATGTTACTTACAAGAAGTGTTTTAATGCAGGGTTTTATTATTTTCAATTATGCCAATCGTTACCCGGAAGGTTTGCAACATCTGTCGCAATGGGTTAAAGAAGGAAAATTGAAAACAACAGAAACTATTGAACATGGATTCGACAAATTGCCGGTTGCGTTAATCGGATTATTTAATGGCAATAATACTGGTAAGATGGTGGTGGAGGCTTAATTATAATTTGAGTATACAAGTTTTATAAAGTTTAAATGCAGCCAGCTTCAATTAAATTTAAAACGATTTCACTTTAATAATATTTTTATCCCATGAAACAAGCAGGCGAACCAATAAAAGTAATTCTTACAGGCGCAACCGGAATGGTTGGCGAAGGAGTATTGCATGAATGTTTGTCGCATCCTGCTGTTAAAGAAATTTTAATCGTTAACAGGAAGCCCAGCGGCATTACCCATCCCAAATTAAAAGAAGTTATCCATAATAATTTTTACGACTTCTCTCCTATTCAAAACCAATTAAAGGGTTACGATGCCTGTTTGTTTTGCCTGGGCGTATCATCGGTTGGTATGAAAGAAGAAAAATTCTTTGAACTTACTTACACGCTTACCATGCATGTTGCCGAAACATTATCACGCATTAATCCCGGCAGTACTTTTTGTTATATATCCGGATCGGGAACTGATGGCACCGAAAAAGGCCGCACTATGTGGGCACGTGTAAAAGGCAAAACCGAAAATGATTTAATGAAGTTGCCTTTTGGCGATGTATATAATTTTCTTCCGGGAATTTTAGCACCCACCAAAGGATTGAAAAATACGCTTGGCTTTTACAAATATCTTGGCTGGCTGATCCCGGTTGTAAAAGTTGTTGGCCCAAATATCATTTCCACTTTGAAAGACCTTGGGCTCGCAATGATACAGGTAGCAACATACGGATATGATAAACATATCCTTGAAGTAAAAGACATTAATGCTTTGGAGAAAAGCGCTTGAAGTTTAGTCACTAATAATCAACCTTGCTTCAATAGTTTAGCCAATAATTTTTGAAATCCAGGTAAAACAAATCACAGAACAGCCATCGCAGATCACAGATTCTTATTATAACTTCTTTTCTTTGGTGGATTAAACTGATCCTTATCAAAGATCTTCCAATTCATGAAAGCACTTGTAACCGTTGTACGAATTATTGTCGGCTTATTGTTCATCTTTTCGGGTCTTATTAAAGCCAACGATCCCTTAGGCCTGGCTTACAAAATGGACGAGTATTTTGCCGTTTGGCATTGGGATCGGGCAAGTGTATACAGCCTGTACCTCAGCATTACCATGAACGTGTTCGAAATTGTGGCAGGCATAGCCTTGCTGCTTGGTTTTAAACCGCGTTTGTTTACCTGGTTGCTCCTGTTACTTATTATATTCTTCACATTTCTTACCTGGTACGCGGTTTTCAGCGGAAAAATAAAAACTTGCGGTTGCTTTGGCGATTGTATCCCGCTTCAGGCTTATCAATCATTTATAAAAGATTTGATACTACTGCTAATGATCGTTTTCCTTTTTATAAAACGGGATGCTATCAAGCCACTCTTATCGCCCCGCATTAACCTGATCATCTTATTATTTTTTACCGGCTTTTTTACATTCGGACAAATA
Organism: Phnomibacter sp.; assembly: GCA_046596065.1. Classification (GTDB taxonomy): domain Bacteria; phylum Bacteroidota; class Bacteroidia; order Chitinophagales; family Chitinophagaceae; genus Phnomibacter. Next base: position 3,596 of record JBKJNG010000360.1, read on the forward strand.
AACGTGCTGCAAAACCTGCCCTATGTTGATTGCCTGCCTTATGCCAAAGGCAAAAACCTTTTGCTGCAAATGGAACCGCCGCCGGGCTCTATTCCCGATAGCACTGTTACCTTATTTAAATACTCGAAAGCTGGCAAAGAAGTAAGTTTTGATGCCTCCAGTTTCCCTGACGATTTTAACGACAGCCTTTACCAGTTTGTGGGCCGCGAAACCGTGGTGGTGAGAAAAGGCAATGCCACTGCCAAAATTGAAGATTTTGCCCTGTACAACAGCGCTGGCGAAGACACAACGAAGGCTGTACTTGCCACGCCAGGCAGCTACATTTTCTTTTTTGCCAAAGATTTTAACGGCCAACAACCAGCCTGGCAGGAGCTGTTTTCAAAGATTTTCCTGAAAGCACGGGACAAAAAAATATCCATGTTTGTTGTAACGAACCAGCCGGTAAAAGCCCAGCAATATTTTAATGAAAGCAACCATTTTGCCATACCCGTACTTACCTGCGATGGAACAGTTATGAAAACCATTCTTCGTACCAAAACAGGCGTTGTAGGCATGAGCGGCGCAACCGTAGGCGGCAAATGGCCCGAAGGAAATATGAATGATGTGATTGCCTTTTTAAACCAGGCTAAATAATTTTAAAGGTCATTAGTCAATAAATCAATTGAAGGCTTTAGTATTAATAATGAGTAATCAATAATTTTTTTTAGTTACCAGCACCTGTAATACTAATCAGCTGTGGTTGTGTCACTCACTGGAACTGCATACCATTGATCAGCAAACACTATTCAATCATGCATTACATGTAATAACCATTGAGCATTAGAAATTGAATATTGGGCATTTGCATACGGCCAAAAATAGAAATCATTTATGAAGATCTGCATTGACCAACATCTATGAACCATAAACGGTCAACCATGCACCATCCTCCCAACAATTTCACATTTTCAAAATTTCGCATTCCCGTACTTTCACCGCGTAAATTTTTCAACCATAGCTGTGATCAAAAAACTCGACTGGTATATTCTTAAAAAGTTTTTCACCACTTTCTTTTTCGCCATTGTACTGCTCACCTTTATAACCGTGGTGATAGATATCAGCGAAAAAGCCGATGACTTTGTTAAGTCTGGGTTAACAACCGGCCAAATTATCACCCAATATTATTTTGGCTTTATACCACATATCGTTTCCATGCTATTTCCACTTTTTGTATTTATAGCTGTCATCTTTTTCACTTCTAAAATGGCTGGCCGCAGCGAGATTGTTGCCATCCTTGCCAGCGGCATATCATTCAACCGTTTTCTTCGCCCCTATTGGATTGGTGCCATTACACTCGCTTTAATGCTTTGGCTTTCTTACCGCTATGTAACGCCGGCGGCAAACAAACTCCGAACTACGTTTCAGGCCAAATACATCGATAACAGTCTTAACAGCAGTGGTGGTAACCGCAGCACATTGTATTTTCGAAACGACAGCACACATTACGGGCAGGTGTCCTACTTCGATACCTTAACCAAACGCGGATCGGGCTTTGTACTACAAAAAATTGTAAACAATGAATTAAGAGAAAATATGCGGGCCGAAAACCTTATTTGGGATACCGCCAAAAGAAAGTGGAAACTTGAAGGCGTGGT
>JBKJNG010000361.1:0-5996 GCA_046596065.1 Phnomibacter sp.
AGCATAAATGCAAAGAGTGTTCCTATGCTCGTCATATCGCCCACAATATCGCCGGGAATAAAAGCGGAAAATAGCCCAACTATAATTAAAATGAAAAGACTGGCTTTATAGGGCGTATTGTATTTTGGATGTATCGTTGAAAAAGACTTTGGTAACAGGCCGTCTTTGCTCATTGAATAGAAAACCCTCGACTGCCCTAAGAGCATAACCAGGATTACTGAGGAAAATCCCGCAAGTATAGCAACTGTTACCAGTTTCCCTAACCAGCCATAACCCGTCATATATTTTTGAATAGCAAACGCCACCGATGCCTCTTTGCCTGATGTTCTGAAATCTTCGGTTGTAGCTACCCCGGTAAGAACGTGGGCAAATAGAATATACAACACCGTACAAACAGCAAGTGATCCCAGAATGCCAATTGGCATATCCCTTTTGGGGTTCTTTGCTTCCTGCGCTGCGGTACTTACAGCATCAAAACCAATAAATGCGAAAAATACTACACCGGCGGCACCAATAATTCCCCAAAAACCGCCAAAATTGTGCGGCAAGCCCTGATGATCGACATACGTAGATGCTGGTGGAATATATGGAACATGATTGGCAGGGTTAATAAATCCCCAGCCAATCGCTATGAATAATATTACGATGGATACTTTTGTGATCACTATAATGCCATTTACCAAGGCCGATTCCTGTGTGCCTCTTATTAACAACATAGTGAGTAAAGTTACTATCGCAAGCGCCGGGATATTCATTATTCCATGGGCTAAAACCTCGTGGGTATTTGGGTCCAGCAGTTTTTCAAATGGGGAATGGCACCATGCGTAAGGTACAGCTTTCCATCCCAGTACATTTATCAAAAGGTTATTCAGGTACTCGCTCCAGGCAATGCCCACTGTTGCGGCCCCAACGGCATATTCAAGAATCAAATCCCATCCAATAATCCAGGCCACAAGTTCGCCCATTGTAGCATAACTATACGTGTAAGCACTGCCTGCAATGGGTATAGAAGAGGACAACTCAGCATAACAAAGGCCAGCAAGGGCGCAACCAATGGCTGCCACTATAAAGCCAAGCGTAACCGAAGGGCCGGCATTTTGCGCCGCCGCTGCCGCTGTTCTTACAAACAGGCCAGCTCCTATTATAGCCCCTATTCCCAAGGCTATTAACGACCATGCGGTAAGTGTTCGTTTTAGTCCTTTGCCACTTTCTGCAGATTCGGCCATTAGGGTGGCCATAGGCTTCTTTGTAAATAAACTCATGTGGTTTTGGTTGAAGATTTGGAATGAGCTGGAAAAATAGACAATAAAGCTGATTGGCAAAACGCAATATGGATGCGGTAGCGAAAGAGTTTGAATGGAGTACTGCTTGCCAGGCTTTAGCTGAAAGACGGATTCTAACATTAATAAAATAACGATGGCCTATTTGCAAGGGCGGGTAACATAATTGACTGGAAATTACAATCTACTGGCGACACACATAATTTTTGATCATATTGCGATACTTGCAACTGTCAAAACACCAAATTCCCATGAGAGAACTCTTAATCCAGATATTATTCATAGGATTTCTGACTGCCAACTTTTCCTGCCAAAAGGAGCCGGTAATAAAAACCAATACCGATTTATTGACCCAGGCTGGCTGGAAAACCATAACAGCGGAAACAGATGCCGGCACAGGCACTTACGCAGTTGATCCTATGGAAGATTGTGAAAAAGACGATATAACAAAATTCAATACCGATTTTACGGTAACGAATAGAGCGGGTGTAAAATGTGATCCTTCAGAAGAAGATGATTCGGCAAAATGGGCTTTTAGCGCCGATGAAAAAACGATTACCATTACCGCTTCGACCGGCACGTCTTCTTTAGCAATCGAAATGCTGGACGAAAACAATCTTGTTTTTACTATACCATATACGTTTGGCTCCATTGAATACCGGCAGCGCAGAACCTTTATACATTAATGGAGATTAGGGCAACGTGCAAACAAGCTGTGCCCGAAAAGAAGCAGTCTTTTATGGCTGTCAGGTTTTATACAAATCTTTAAAAGTATCCACCATTCGCCCTGGGGTAAATAGCGCCGAACGTTTAAGGGCATTTTGTGAAAAGCGCTTTCCTAGGGCTTCATCGTTAATAATTGTACCGATTGCTGTTGCAAGTTCTTGCGGATTAGCAGGTAGAACCGTCAATCCCGTTTCGTTGTGGATGCTTATAAAATTTACACCCGTGTTTAACGCGGTATTAATAACCGGCACACCAAAACGCATTGCTTCGGCCTGAACGATACCAAATGTTTCTGATACTGATGGCAAAACAAAAACATCGGCCATACTATAAGCACATGCCATGTCGTGGCTATCAATATAGCCGGTGAAAAAAATACTTTTATTGGTCGATTCTTTTGCTTGCCTAACCAACCTGTTTTTCAAATTCCCATCGCCTGCAATAAGCAGTTGTATATTAGGTATTTCAGCCATTGCCTTTATAAGAAACGAAATGCCTTTGTCTTCACTCAAACGGCCAACAAACAGCACCGTTTTTTTGGGGTTATACATTGCATGCTTTTTTTGAAAGGCTGCGATGTCTTCTTTGTTCACTTGTAAAATATGCCTTGCGTCATAAGCCAGGGGCACAATAACGCATTTATGCAGCCAGGGCTTTAAAACGGGGAAGCCGTCCCTGTTTTGCGGGCTCATGGTTGTAATTATATCGGCCCGATCGAGCAGCTTTTTTAAAAAGAAATTATACATGCTTCCATAGGCTTTTCGCCGGGTCTGGCCAATATCAGCATGTACACTTACAATTACTTTTTTGTGCACTGGTATCCTATTTAAAAAGAAAGAGATTTCTCCCAATGGATTTGGTACATGAAAATGAAATACATTATGCTCCTTAATTAATGAGTGCAATACAAAGGGATATTGCACTGACAAAGCAGTATTATAAATAAGGCCGAAGCTGCCGGTTTTAATTATATCGGCGTGTTTCCATTTATAATGTTTGTTTAATAGCGATGGCTTTTCGTTGCCGGCTAAAACACTCACTTTGAAATTATCTGTTGCAGCAATACCTGCAGCAATTTGAGCAACTACTGTTTCCACCCCTCCGTATACCGGGTAGAATAATTTATTTATAAGTAATACCCTTGTCATTAATTTTTATACCCGCTACCCTGTAAAAATATAATTTAGCTGCCAGCTGCCTCTGCGGGCAGTTTTCCATCATGAGTTTTTTTATTAGCTACCTGCTACCGTTCTTCTATTTTGTTTTAATAGCATTCTTATTAAAGCAAAACAAATATTTGTCCGGCAACGGTTTCAGTCCACTGGCAATTATAGTTTTTTTTACTGCAAAATGCGTGGCTGGTATTATCAATGATTTTATGGGCATGCATTATGGATGGGATGTAAAACTTTATTTTGAGGATGGGCTTGCATTATATCAAACCCTTTTGCACAGCCCCGCAGGTTTTATGGCCATGCTTAAGCAGATGTTTACAATAGATGATTTCGCCTTGCTTAATTCTCACTCCGATTTTATCCGTACCGTCTCCGAAGGCATCAAGTTCATTCATTTTATTGCCAATCTTTTTTCGGGTGGCAACGTTTATACCAACACCATTCTATTTAATGGTCTTACTACTTTAGCTTTTTTACGATGCTGGATTTTTCTTAAAAATTATACATCAGGTTGGGTAACCGGTGCATGGTTGTTCTTACTGCCTTCGGCATTTTTCTATACCAGTAATATTTTAAAAGAATCACTTGCCTACGCTATAATTGCCATATTGCTGCCGCTTGGATACAAAATTTACCAATCGTTCAGGGTAAAATCATTTACCGTGTGTTTTATCCTGTTTTGCCTCTTGTTCTTTTTTAAATTTATTCTCGCCATCACGTTTGCGAATGCGGTTTTTACCTGGTGGCTTTTATCAAAATATCCAAAATTCAAAACGGCTATTTTAATATCGGTAACGATTGGCAGCATAGTTGTTTTTTTTCTTGCCAAAAACATACATCCGGCATTAGATTTCCCCGCCTATATGGCGCAACGACAACAGGAGTTTCTTGCATTAAAAGCCAATTCCATGATGCAGGTTCAAATGCTGCAACCAACTTTTACCGGCTTTGTAAAAATGCTGCCCTCTGCTATTGGCAATGTTTTATTTGAACCATTACCGGGCGAAGGTGGCCAATTACTCTATCTCGTTCATGCCATTGAAATTTATGCTCTCTGGGCATTTATTATTTACCTGGCATATAAAAACAGATTTAAAATGCAGCCAGGCCTGGTGAAATCCTTGTTTTGGTCGATGCTGCTGTTTGCTATCAGCAACCTTTTGATAATTGGCTATATCATTCCAAACATTGGAGCCATAGTGCGATACCGCAGTATTTTTCTGCCATGGGTAGGCATTTTCTGCTGGCAGCTATTTAATGGCAATAGTCGTTTAACATACCTGGCCACCTCGATTAATCTGTCAAAAAGCAAATAACCCAACAGCTTGCACTTTTTTTCTACATTTATATAACAAGCTATACTACAACAAAAGATGAACACTGATACATTACTTGAATACTTCAAACAACATCAAACTACCAAAGTAAAATTTGCTTTTGCCGATATGGATGGAATCCTTCGCGGCAAAATCATCAGCACCAAAAAGCTGCTCGATTCCCTTGAAAAAGGCCTTGGGTTTTGCGATGTTGTTTTTGGTTGGGATAGCAATGATGAAGTATATGATGAATCGGTTACCGTAAGCGGCTGGCATTCCGGCTATCCCGATAAAGTTTGCCGGATCGACCTTTCCAGTTTTCGTACAATTCCCTGGCAAAACGATCTGCCATTTTTCCTAGCGGATTTTAGTGAATCAGATGCTGGTGGCGACCCCACCGTTTGCCCGCGAACCTTATTAAAGATTGTGGCGGCCGAAGCAAAAGCCATGGGCTACACGGCTCGCTTTGCCCAGGAATTTGAATGGTATAATTTTAAGGAAACACCTAAAAGCCTTGAAGCTAAAAACTATACAAACCCTGAACCACTTACGCCGGGCATGTTTGGCTATTCCATTTTACGGCCTTCCATGTACAGTGCATACAACACCGATTTGTTTGATCTGCTCGGTAAATTTAATATTCCACTCGAAGGGCTACATACGGAAACCGGGCCCGGCGTTTACGAGGCAGCCATTGAGCACGACGAAGTGGTTCGTGCCGCCGACAAAGCCGTGCTTTTTAAAAATGCGGTCAAGGAAATTGCTTTTAACCAGGGTATAATGGCCTCTTTTATGGCCAAATGGAACGAAAACCTCCCCGGCTGCAGTGGCCATTTGCACCAAAGCCTTTGGAACGAAAGTCAAACTAACAACCTTTTTTACGATGGATCGGACAAGGATAATATCAGCAAGTTATTAAGGCATTATATAGCCGGCCAATTGCATTGTCTGCCGCATATTTTACCCATGTATGCGCCAACCATCAACAGTTTTAAACGCCTGGTAGAAGGTGCCTGGGCGCCGGTTACCCTTACCTGGGCTTTCGACAACCGCACCGCGGCGCTTCGGGTATTAACTCCTTCTATTGAAAATACGAGACTTGAGACCAGGGTGGCCGGTAGCGATAGCAATTCTTACCTGGCAATGGCAGCATCGTTGGCCTCGGGTTTGTATGGCATAAAGCATAAATTGCCGCTTACCATTGAGGCATCTACCGGCAATGCTTACCAGGATCTGCGCAATGGAAAACTACCAGCCAATCTTTTTGAAGCAGCTACCGCAATGAAAAATTCAAATATTGCAAACGAACTGTTTGGAGCAGATTTTACCGCCCATTTTACAGCAACACGTTTACTGGAATGGCACCGGTTTATGGAGCAGGTGACCGACTGGGAAATCAGGCGTTACTTTGAAATTATCTGAAAACGGATAGTTTGACAGCCCAGTGATTATTATAAAAAACGATTCCATTTTAAAGCCGGGATATTGCATCGAAAGCT
>JBKJNG010000396.1:0-2952 GCA_046596065.1 Phnomibacter sp.
TTTATTAAAATGCCTTTTGTAATCGGTCTTTTCTTTTTATCTACTATATTTTCATTACTTATACTTAGTGCCCGATTTTGGGATTTCCCCCATTTTTCTGAGGTAAAAGCATTAGTAGAACGTATCGATATCAGTAAATATATTCTGGAGTATATGCTGGGTTATTTACTTTTTGCAGGTTCTCTGCATACCGATTGGCGAGATATCAAAAAGCAACTAAAACCAATCTCCCTCTTTGCAGTATTCGGAGTAATTCTTTCTACCATAATAATCGCTAGTTTGTTTTATGGACTTTGTACTTTATTGCCTATTCAAATAGATTTTATTTACTGTTTATTATTTGGTGCGTTAATTTCTCCGACTGACCCAATTGCAGTGCTGGGAATACTCACTAAAGCGAATGTTCCAAAAAAAATTGAGGCAACGATAGTGGGGGAAAGTCTATTTAATGATGGTGTGGGCGTTGTTATCTTTGTCGCCTTGCTTGAAGTATTAAAAACCGATGGTGCACATATTGGCTTTTCGCATTTTGGAATTTTATTCATGCAGGAAAGTTTTGGAGGAATATTGTTTGGATTTGCAGCAGGTTTTATCCTTCACAAAATCCTTTCTTCGATTGACCATTATGAAACAGAAGTCTTATTGACATTAGCATTTGTAATGGCAGGCTACAGTCTTTGTTTATACTTACATATTTCAGGTGCATTGGCAATGGTGATTATGGGTTTGTTTGTTGGCAATTATAACCATACAAAAGCTATGAGTGATACAACAATTGACTACGTTGATAAATTTTGGGAATTAATAGATGTTGTATTAAACGCCATATTGTTTGTAATAATTTCTTTTGTAATTGTCGTGATTGACTTTAAGACAACCTATTTACTGGTAGGCGTTTGTTCAATTTTTATTGTGCTGCTGTCAAGAGTAATTATTGTTTTTTTACCCAAGCTCTTGCTGCCAAAGTTCATTGACCTTACAACTAAAGAAACTAAATTGATTATTTGGGGAGGTCTTCGTGGCGGACTTTCATTGGCATTGGTTCTCTCATTACCAGACGGACAACCTAAAAACATTTTATTGATTGCAACTTATGTTTGTGTGGTCTTCAGCATATTAGTACAGGGCTTGACAATTGGTAAATTAGCAAAGCGGTAAGACCCCAATTAATGCGAAAACTCTAACCAGCCAACGCACCAAGTCGGACACATTGGCAAGGCACATAATGCCGACAAACAAAAGCCACCCTTGCAAAAGAGCCTGCCTTGTGCTAACACGCGGCAACCATCATTCAGTGCGACACAGTCCCACATTAAACACAGCCGAGTAGAAATCTCTGCTGTACATCATCTGGGCTTGACGGAAATCTGTTGGTCAGTTGATTGTTAAGTTCTACTTTTATTTCTTTGCTGGGCTTCAGTTCCGGGCTGACCAAGCAACAAATTTCCACCTTTCGCCTAGCCGAAAAACGTTTTGCAGCACTTTGACTATTCTACAAAATAGAGCTATCCGCGGGGTCATTGCAAATAAATCAAAATCATAATTCTTGCAATTTTCCCTTGTGGCTTCTATCTTACACAGCAGTAAAAAATCCAAGCTTTTATGACGGAAAAACTGCTTCAATTCATCTGGCAATTTCAATACTTCAATAAGCAATCACTTACTACAACCACCGGCGAGCAGTTACAGGTTGCATATGCCGGAACACTTAATAAAAACCAGGGGCCCGATTTTGAGCAGGCCCGCATTGTGATAAATGATACCGCCTGGGCTGGCACGGTTGAATTGCACATCCGTGCATCCGACTGGCTGAAGCACGGTCACCATCAGGACGAGCGTTATAATAAAGTAATACTGCATGTGGTTTGGCATAACGATATGCCTGTTACCGATGCAAATGGTCATGCTTTTCCAACCCTTGAAATACAAACCCGTGTTTCAAATCTCTTGCTCGATCATTACGATCGCTGGATGCAGGCCGATCAGCAAATACCATGCGGCAGCAGTATTACAACCGTGCCGGAAATAACCTGGCAAACCTGGAAAAGCAGGTTGTTGGTGGAGCGGTTGATGGCGAAGAATAAAGTTATTCAGCAACACCTCGAACAAACAAATCACCACTGGGAAGAAGTGTTCTGGCGAATGCTTTGCCGTTATTTTGGAGGAAGTACTAATGGCGTAAGCTTCGAGCAAATAGCGGTTTCGTTACCAATACAAATCCTGGCAAAACACAAAAATCAAATTCACCAGCTGGAAGCTTTGCTGCTTGGCCAGGCAGGCTTGTTGCACAAAGGTTTCGAAGAGGAATACCCAAAAATGCTTTACCGCGAATACCAATTCCTTCAAAAGAAATACAAGTTGCGGGTTATAAACCTGCCTCCATCCTTTTTAAGGATGCGGCCGGGTAGTTTTCCAACAGTTCGGCTGGCGCAATTGGCTATGCTGGTACAAAACAGCCAGCACCTTTTTTCGAAAATTAAAGAAGCGGTAAGTATTGCTGAAATAAGGCCTTTGCTGGATGTTACGGCGAATGATTACTGGAATTACCATTATCGTTTTGATGAGGAAGCGGAACTTCTTCCCAAAAAACTGGGCAGCCAAATGTTTGATACGCTGATAATAAATACGGTGGTGCCTGTGCTGTTTTCCTACGGTAGTTATGCCAACGATAGTGCTGTAAAAGAAAAAGCCCTCACCTGGCTTGAACAGCTTAGGGCTGAAAAAAATAGCCTCGTAATACCATTTACTACGCTTGGAGTTTCCAGCAATAATGCTTTTGATTCCCAGGCATTGCTGCAGCTGAAAAAGGAATATTGCGACGCGAAACGTTGTCTTGAATGTGCGGTTGGAAATGCAATTCTGAAACGGGACTGACTTTTTTAAAACGGCACATCGCTTTGTACTTGTCCCAATGTTTTTTTCAATTGAATAAGATGGCGGTTTGAATGAATA
>JBKJNG010000444.1:0-9403 GCA_046596065.1 Phnomibacter sp.
GGTAAACTGCTTTTCCTTTGATGGTAGCTTTTCTATATTTCGTTACGAGCGCACCAACTTCGGTACTGTTATATCCAACAAATTGATTGCTGTTATTTTCACGTAAAACGATCCAGTCGGCGGTGTCGATAACACCTGCTGCACGGCTACGATTTTTTTGTTCGTTTAGTGCCTGTTCGAAACCGATTTCATTTACCGAAATATTGTTTTCTGCTGCAATTAATCTTGTAAGATCGATAGGAAAACCATAGGTGTCGAACAATTGAAATGCATTTCTGCCATCAATTGTTTTTTGATTGCTACCAGATGCATCACCAATTATTTCATCTATTTTCTTCAAGCCTTTTTCCAGCGTTCTTAAAAAACCTTCTTCTTCTTCCTTAACAACTTTGGCAACAAAATCCTGCTGTTTTATTAATTCAGAAAAAACACCGTCAAATTGTTTGGCTAACAAAGGCACCAGCTTATACAGCAGCGGTTCTTTACAATCGAGGTAAGAATAATAATACCGAACTGCTCTTCTCAATATCCTTCTGATTACATAACCGGCTCCGGTGTTGGATGGCAACTGACCGTCAGCAATGGTAAATGCGATGGCACGTATATGATCTGCAATTACGCGAAATGCAATGGCCTCTTTACTATTGCTGTAATTATATTTTTTACCGGTAATTTTTTCAGTGGCAGCAATTGTTCCTGTAAATACATCCGTATCGTAATTGGGTGTTTTTCCCTGTATCACACGTACCAATCTTTCAAACCCCATTCCGGTATCAACATGCTGCGCAGGCAGTGGTCGCAGGCTTCCATCTTTCAACCGGTTATATTGCATAAACACATTATTCCAGATCTCAATCACCTGCGGATCGTCGTTATTCACCAACGTTTTGCCCGCTATCTTTTCGCGTTCTTCTGCAGGGCGGCTATCAAAATGTATTTCGGTACATGGGCCACATGGGCCGGTATCGCCCATCTCCCAAAAATTATCTTTTTTATTGCCTTGCAGGATGCGCTCTTCGGGCAGCCATTTTTTCCATTCATTAAAAGCTTCTTCATCTTTCGGTAACCCTTCTTTTTCATCACCTTCAAAAATGGTAACGTACAGCCTGTTCTTGTCCAGCTTGTACACTTCCGTTAGCAGTTCCCAGCTCCAGGCAATGGCTTCTGTTTTAAAATAATCGCCAAAGCTCCAGTTACCCAGCATTTCGAATAGGGTGTGGTGGTAAGTATCTACGCCTACTTCTTCCAAATCGTTGTGCTTGCCACTTACCCGCAGGCATTTTTGCGTGTCGGCCGCCCGTTTATAAGGCGCAGGTTTGTTACCCAAAAAGTAATCTTTAAACTGGTTCATACCCGCATTGGTAAACAGCAGGGTAGGATCGTTTTTTATAACTACCGGGGCGCCGGGTACAATGGTATGGCCCTTAGATGCGAAGAAATTGAGAAAGGTTTGTCTTATTTCGGCTGAGGTAATCATATTAGGTTGCTAACTTCTATTTTTGAAATCCTTTAAAAAGGGGAGGCAAATGTAAACAATCAGATGGCGTGATAACTGTTACAGGTCATCAATGCTAAAAACGATTGATAAAACGGGAAGAGGAACCGGCTTCGGAAAACTAGTGCTTGCAAACAATGCTATAAAAAGCATTCCCTTTGCCGGCAACACCAATGGCATCATTAACGTTCTTTGTTTGCCGGCAGAAATTTCATGAAAAAAATCAAATACTTCTACAATACGCACACACTCCGCTATGAAAAGCTGGAAGTGCCGTTGCGTGTAAAATTGTTAAGGGTATTTGGTTTTATAGCTTCGGCCCTGGTAACCTCTTTTATTATTTTGTTAGTGGGCCAAAAATATTTTCCCAGCGCTAATGAAAGGCAGTTGCAGCAGGAAAACGCCAACCTTCGTTATTCGTACCGCTTACTGAACAGCGAGGTAAATGAACTGAACCAACGGATGGCTGCATTGGAAAAGCGGGATAATTCGGTTTACCGTTCCATATTTGAAAGCGACCCTGTACCCGATAGCGCCCGTGCAAAATCGGTTGAACGTATTGATGAACTAAAGCGGGTGAGCGAGATGAGTCAGGATTACCTGGTAACAAGCATTACCAATTCTTTGGAAAAACTATTTAACCGGGCCGGTTACCAGCAAAAATCTTTTGTGGAAATTGAAAAACTGATAGATCGTAAAGAAGACTTGCTGGCTGCTATTCCAGCCATACAGCCGGTTAGTAATAAAGATCTTGAAAGAGTGGCTTCGGGTTTTGGCTATCGCATTGACCCGGTTTATAAAATACCAAAAATGCATGCAGGCCTCGATTTTACAGCACCCACCGGCACACCCATTTACGCAACAGCTGATGGTACTATTAAATTGGCCAACTTCAACAGCGGTGGTTACGGCAATCATGTAATTATTAATCATGGTTATGGCTACGAAACCTTGTATGGCCATATGGTACGTTTTAAAGCCAGGGTTGGGCAAAAAGTAAAACGCGGCGATATAATAGGCTGGGTAGGCAGTACAGGTAAAAGTACCGGGCCGCATTGTCATTACGAAGTGCATAAGAATGGCGACCCTGTTGATCCCGTCTATTATTTCTACAACGACCTTACACCTGAACAATACGACCGCCTGCTTAAACTTGCGGCTACCCGAAATCAAAGTTTCGATTAAGGTTTGATCTTTCTCTGCCATTACATGCGCCGTTAGCTTGCTTTATTTCTTATTTTTTCGTGCCAGAAAATTTATGGCAAATTGGGGTGTAGAATCATTTGCTCATAGAAGGATAGCCTGCTGAAAACAAGATTAAAATATTAGCTGAAATTGATTGTTGTAATACACTCATTTTACAGCCTGTTAACCTGTCAAACAATAAATTACCTGCAGTATTACTAGTGCTATGGCATCTTTTTTATAGGAGTATGGTTTCAAAACATATTTATCAAACCATAAAAAAACGAATGTTATGCAAAATGCAAATAGTGGGTTAAGAGCCTTTTTTATTGACGGTCTTCAGGATATTTATTACGCAGAAAAACACCTGGTGGAAGCGCTTGAGACGCTTGAAGAAAAAGCAACTTCACAAGATCTTAAGCATGCATTTTCCGAACACCGGGATGTTACGCTAAATCATGTTAGCCGCCTCGAACAGGTTTTCAGTTTGATGGGTGAAGAAGCACAAACACGTAAATGCGAAGCTATTAAAGGAATAATAAAGGAAGCAGATGCAATTATTGATGAAACTGAAAGTGATACATTAACACGTGATGCTGCTTTAATTATGGCTGCTCAAAAGGCAGAGCATTATGAAATTGCCACTTACGGTACGCTGGCAACTTTCGCAAGAACAATGGGCGAAAACAAGGTGGCATCATTACTGCATGAGACACTGGAAGAAGAAAAAGAAGCCGATGAAAAATTAACCAGCATTGCGGAATCGTTTGTTAACGAAAGCGCTGAGCAGGAAATAGTGTAATCTTAAAAGTAAAAATAAAAAGCGGTTGAATCTTACTGGTTCAACCGCTTTTTTGTGTTTTAATAATTGGTAGCTTATTGCGTTGCTAACCATTTCAATGTTACTGTATTTACATGCATTCCCTGCTTGCCTTACTTTCGCTGCTTATCAAGGCTGCGTATTTATGTTACCGCTTGATTTAAAAAGAAAGTATGGGCCAGAAAAAGCTTATTCGTTTTGCTGCAATTAAAGAATACCCGCACGTGCTGGAAAATCCTGATGGCATGCAGGGCAAGTGGCAGCAAGTATATGCAAAACAGCAACCTCTTACCCTTGAACTTGCCTGTGGTAAAGGCGAATATGCGGTAGGCCTTGGTATAATGCATCCCGAAAAAAATTTTCTTGGGGTAGATATAAAAGGCAATCGCATTTACATTGGTGCTAAAAGAGTAATGGAGCAGCAATTAACCAATGTTGCTTTTTTACGTACACAGATCGATCGCATTGCAGAATACTTTAATCCCGGCGAAGTAGATGAAATCTGGCTCACTTTTCCAGACCCGCAGTTAAGAGTGGGCAAATTGAAAAAACGGCTGACACACCCGGTATTCTTACGCAAGTACCAGCAGTTTTTAACGGCAGGTGGCAGCATACATTTAAAAACTGATTCACCTGTTTTGTATCGCTTTACAAAAAAAGTGATTGAACTTTTTAATTGCACAATAGTTAAAGATTACAATGATGTTTACAGCCAGGCCAGTGAGCCCGAACTTTTGCAAATAAAAACGCATTACGAGGGGCTTGATATCGCGGCAAGCGGCAAAATATTTTACCTGCAGTTTGTGCTGGCAATAGAACTTCCTGTTGAAAAAGACGCTTTATTAAAACAATATACATTTGAAAACGAATCTGGCAGAGGGGATTGATTATTACTATACGCCTGAAGGGTTTATGGTACTTACTGAAAGCTACCACTTTGAACGGGGTTATTGCTGCGGAAACGGCTGCAGGCATTGCCCGTTCGATTATAATTGTGTACCCGAACCACGCCGTAGCGAATTACTGCTTTCTGCTAAATCTTCTTAATTGCTCAATCACCGGTAGAATTATTTCGTGGGCCGATCGATAGTTTTGTAAAATGGCTAAGCAGAAAACGGCAACTAAAAATGGCGCTTCTTTTTTTGAAGATGTATGGGATGTAGTTAGGCAAATACCTAAAGGAAGAGTAACATCTTACGGCGCAATTGCCAAATACCTTGGTACAAAAATGAGTGCACGCATGGTTGGCTGGGCTATGAATGCTGCCCATGCTGATGATACAATTCCAGCACAGCGTGTAGTTAACCGCAATGGCATGTTAAGTGGTAAAGCCCATTTTGGCGAGCCAGACAGAATGGAGCAATTACTTGAAAACGAGGGCGTAAAAGTGGAGAAGGATACCGTTGTTGATTTTGAAAAATTGCTTTGGGATCCTGCGATAGAGTTGGGATTGTAAAAATAAAGATCTGGCTATAAAAATATTTCCTGCCATTGATTTATCGCTAATTTTCGATCAAAATTTGATCCCACATACAACAAGCTTTTTGACCGGTCAGTAACTGTTTAATGCTTGGGCCTCTTTAAGGATGGTAATTGGTATTGCAGGCCCATCATCATTCCCGCAGAAGTAATTTTTACCGAGCCTTCACCAACACCATACAATGGTATTTTTATATACGGCGAAGCGGACACTGAAAACTTATTATTCAATTTGTATTGATAACCCGCACTTAACTGCGTGGCAGCAAACAAATAAAAATTGTTGGTACGATAAGTATACGTTGAATTTCCATAAGCACCATTCATCCGTTCGTAATGGTAGTTGTACCGCTCTTTATTCATTATTAAAGAAGAGAAGCCCGTGCTTACAAAAATGCTTTGGCGTTTGCGTTGCATTACATTGTACGTTACTGACAGCGGTATTTCGGTAATGCGGCATTCCGCATTTATATGGTAAATAGTAAGGTTGTAATAATAGGTACCAGGTTTTGCTTTATAATCTGTTGGGCCTGCAATGTATTTTTTTTGAGTAATGTATACACCTGCCTGCACATTCCATCTGTTTGAAAATGTGTAACCTACACCACCGCCATAGGCCAGTTGATATGGGCCTTTTTCATTTCCTTTTATAAAAGATAATTCAGGTGCTAATCCTCCATGTAGAAAGAAACCCTTGCTTGCAGGTCGCGTTTTTTTTGATGCCGTTTTTTTTGCCGAAAGGCTCTGTTTAATTTCTGTGGAATCGATAATAGCTACAGCCGGTTTCTTTGATGCAATCGAATCTTCGGCTACAGGCGACATAGCTACGATTTTGGCTTGTTCAACAATTGAAGTTTCACCGGTATGCACAGTATTTTTTAGAGCCCCTTGCAGGGGTGATGCCAGTGTTTGATCATCGTTGCTGTCACTAATAATTTCAGCGGTAGAAACTTCGGTTGTGTTTTTATTTGATGCGGTTTTTGCTGTATTATTTTCTTTTTCCAAACCCGTACTTCTAATAATTTTTTCTTTAGCTGATGTACTTTTTTTATCTAAGGTTATAGTCGCTGCTATCTGTTTTGCTTCTTTTAGTCTATAGGATTGTTCCTGCTCTTTCGATGATATTTTTTCTTTGGAAACTTTACTGGTTCCTGAACTTATGGTGCTGTTCTCTGCTGGTTTATTTTGTTCAATACGATGTGTTGTGCCCCCGGTGTTTTTTTCTTCCTGCTTTAATTGCGTCGTTTCCTTTTTGACAGTTTGTCCTGCTGCCGAAATTGATTTATCTGTATTGGAATTAACTTGATTTTTGCTGCTATAAAATGTAAACGCGATGTAAAGCATTAAGGAGAGCATGAGCGCATCCGAAAGCCACAATAGCCAGGCAACAGGCCTGCGGCGCCTATTGCCTTCATCCAGCTTAGCCTGCATTTTTTGCCATGCAGCCTCGCTGAATGCTGGCTCGTGTTGCTCCGCAGCATTCTTAAACTGGTCATCAAATATGTCAAATTGCTTTTCGCTCATAGCCTATCATATGTTCCTTGGACTGTAATATCATTTTTTGAAGATTGGCCCTTGCCTTCGAAAGGTTCGATTTTGATGTGCCGGTAGAAATATTAAGCATTTGCCCAATTTCTTCGTGGCTGTAACCATCAATTACAAACAGGTTAAAAACCATGCGGTATGCCGGCGATAATTTACTGATCATTTCAAGCAATTCCTTATGCGAAAAACGGTCTGCGGGCCATTCTGTAGCATTGGCTTCCGGCGCATCGTAATCAAGGTTACCGTTTATTTCAAAACGGTGCTTTTGTTTTCTTAAATGGTCAACAGCGGTATTTATAAAAATGCGGCGCATCCAGCCTTTTAAAGAAGCTTCCAGGTTGTTATGTCTTGGTTCAAACTTTTTTAGATCTTTGTAAATTTTCAGAAAACCATCGTGCATTACTTCAATGGCTTCATCTTCCATTTGTATATAGCGGTGGCATACCGTGAGCGCATAACCATAAAAGTTCATATAAAACTTTTTCTGGCTATCCCGTTCCAGTTGTATACATCCCTGTATCAGCGATTGCAAAAGTGATTCATGAAGTTTAATCACCGCCATACGTGTTACTAATTCGAAAAAAATAAAGAACGGGTTGCCTTTGTTGCAGGAAATATTCTTTACTACAATTTATACCTTGCTAATACACAATAGGTTTACCTCTATTGGTTCTTCTGCCAGCTCCTTTTTTACTATTCCCCTTTAGGAAGCGGGATTTCGTATTTCTCCCTGGCATATGCCAATACATCGCCTGAAGTAATAAGTGGTTCGTTATTAATATAACCGTTGTACCAATAAACCCAGCCGGTGGTTGTTTCCTGTTCGGTATAAACAGTTGTCTTTTCGCGGCGGTAAAGGGAACTGCCTTCAGCAGGATTAATGCCTTCGTAATCGTCGAGCTGCCCAATAGCATACGAAAATTCATCGGGCTGTTTTACGGTATATAATTCTCCGATAATAAAATGGTCGCCATTGTCGGGAACCGCGGCAGGGTATTCACCAAAGTCATACAATAAACCTTTCACTTTACCATGACTTACAAAATTAAAATAGTCAGAAATATATTTAAAAACCGGGTGCTCAAAACCTTTTCTAAGGGAGCCATAAACAAAGAGTTGATAGTTGGTATTCATGGCAATTTTTTGTGCTGGAAAGGTAATCAATACAATCTCTGATTTATGATTTCTGATCTGCGATTTGGTAGATTTCAACATCTTGCCGGATAGCTACGACAAACTTGCTGTCCCTGCTGGGCTTCTAAAATCTTACATCTTTATTCACAGATCTTACATCCAGCTTATCCTTCCACCAAAAAACAAAATACCTCTTTAGGGCCATGCACGCCGGTAACAAGGGTTTTTTCAATGTCGGCTGTACGGCTTGGGCCGCTGGCAAAACTTATTAATGACGGCAATTCTGCACGATATTTTTCCTGCAGCATTTCCAGTCCATCCCGTACATCGTACACTAGCTGGCTGGTGTAGGCGATGCAAATATGGACTGGTGCATACACGCTGGGCGTTCTTCCGCCAGATGCGATGCTGCTGAGTATCATAGTTCCTGTACGTGCAACCAGCGCTTCGCAGGTGGTAATACTGGCCTGGCAATCGGCCAGCTGATTATACCAGTCTAATGGCCAGTTATACTTGCCAAATAATTGCTTTAATACCGGCTGGTTACAAAACAATTTGGTCCACTGTTTTCTTTCAGCCAGTACCTGTAGTTGCTCCACCATTTCAGCATGGTCAAAGCAAAATGCAAACTGCCCTTGTAGTTTGGTAAATGCTTCAGCAAAAGTTATGTCCAGATCTTGCGTGGGAGCATGAAAAACGTTACCGCTATCCCCGCTTTCAGCAAACGGAATGGTAACGGGTGTTACCAGGGCCTGTCGTATTTTCTTAAGTATATTTTCTTTGGCTTTCGATGGCATGCGCCAAAGGTAATTGAAAGAATAAATGCATGGGTAATGATGAGCGTTTTTGTAATGATGGAATAACTATTGAGTTCATCCCGCTTCATGGCACAGGCGCTATCTACAGCTTATTACAATCAACAATGTTCATTGTAGGTCACCGGCATACTCCTAAACTGCCACGAGCTTTTTTTCTCTGCATAAAAAGCAAACAGGTGCCTGTTGCTCAATTTCAAACGCCAGTTACACAGAAGCGGTTTTGTTAGCATTACTGCTGTATAGCTTTATAACACAAAGAAATCATCACCTGCAATGCAACACGGCTAATACAAAAATTATTTTATGCTGCTGTTTTTTATCGCTTTGCTTATACGCTGCTTCAATGTTTCAGCGATTTATTAAACAGGCAATCTTCAGTCGCGGTGGCACACAATATCAAACAACCATTTTCATTTTTCACACCTTAAATTTTTGTAAGAAAATTCTATTTTTTATTTCATTATTGGTTGCAAATAGTCTTTATAGTTATGGGCAAAGCGTTGCTATAAATAATGATGGATCCTTACCAAATGCCAGCTCAATGCTGGATATAAAAAGTTCAGCGAAGGGATTGCTTATTCCAGGAATGAGCAGCCAGCAACGGGTCAATATTCAAACGCCGGTAAAAGGCCTGATGGTGTTTGATAACGACACGAATAGTTTTTGGTTTTACAATGATGCCGTTGGGTACAGGTAGCAGGGGGTGGTGGCGCCAGGTATTGGGCATTAAACGGAAGCGATATTTACAAAACCAATACTGGAAATGCAGGCGTTGGTATTGCCAATCCCATCGCTCCAATTCATATTAAAAATGATAATGAAGCGCTGAGGATTGATCCAAGCTTTACAGTATACGAAGGCAACGTGTTTAACGGCATCTTAGGCGCATGCGAAAGTGGACCTGTGCGACAAAGCGCTGACGGCCGC
>JBKJNG010000633.1:0-3273 GCA_046596065.1 Phnomibacter sp.
AATTGGATAATGGAGAATTGCGCAAATTTTATCCCAATGCGCCCGCTGCGGCAAAAGCAGTACTTACCAGTTTTCGTAAAGAAGAGATAGACGAAAAATCTGCTGCCATTAAAAGAAGACATGCGGCAAAACGTGCTGGCATTCCATTACAAAATTATTTTCGAAGTGCCATGCTGCGTGAAATGCACGAAATGTTTGATAAGCTGAAGCGGTTTGCCGAAAACATGAAATGGTACCACAAAATTAAAGCCGATGAAAAATTCAGAACAGGGCCTTGCCATTTACTTTCCGGCAAGCCCCGCCTGGAGTTTGAAGTAATTAAAAAAAATGAACAACTTTTATTATTGACAAAAGTTTATTTGAACCTGGCTTATTTTTTATTAGATGCTTTTAACAGGTTCCATTTTTTGTTAGAAAAAGAAAATGCTTATTACGTTTTAGGTTTTAAAGATTTTCAAACGATTGAATGGCTACAGGAAAATGATCCAGCACAATACAGCAATTCACCAGAGTTATTAGCATTGCACATTTTGGCAAAATTAGAAACTGATTACACTGTAAACCGCAACGGTCTTTTCTCTCAAAACAACATTGAAGTTATACCCGTTAACAGGGTAATGCTCAGCGAAATCAGCGGATCATTTTTAGTATTGACACCGCAATGGTTATACGAAAGTTTTTTAATAGAAGGCGAATGGAAAGAAGCTTTTGAAACAGTAACAAATGGTGAAGGTTATCTTGTAAAAAGAAATAAGGAAGCAGAAAGTGATTTTAAAAAATTACTTGTTGCACTGCATCCAAATTTTCCGAAACAATTAAATGGTTATTATTATTTATCGTTCGCCGAAGCGCAAAAGAAACAATGGTTTTTAAAAGTCTATCACCAGTTACTCGAGCAAAATATCCAGGTTATTGGCATGGATATGCTGCAACATTTCCGTTACTCACCCCACAAAGTGGAAACCAAAGTTTCCATTACAGAAAATGAAGATCAAACACTCACACTAAATACAATCATAAGTTTTGGCAAAGAAGAAGTACCGTTGAATGAATTGCAAAAAATGCTGTTGGCCGGCCAGCGTGCTATCTTATTAAAAGACGGTAGCCTTGGTGTGCCGGGAAATGAATGGCTGGAGCAATATGGCACTATTATCAGGCACGGAAAAATAAATGGCAAAACTATAACCATTGCCAAGTGGATGGCCTTAAACGAGCAGGAAGTAAATCTTGAAAGCGAAGTTTTGAAACCCATCTTAAAAAAATCCTGGTGGGAAAAATGGCAACGCTGGCAACATACGGAAGAATCTATTTATGAACTGCCCACACAAATTCGAGCGACCTTAAGGCCCTATCAAAAAAAAGGTTACGAATGGATGCGTTTGTTATCTGAGGCAGGCGCCGGTGCTTGTTTGGCGGATGATATGGGCCTTGGTAAAACATTACAAACAATTTGTTTTATAGCTAACCAGGTAGCACAGTTTCCCATGCAAAAGCACGTTATCGTTTGTCCATCCTCATTGGTGTACAACTGGCTGCACGAAATACAAAAATTTGCACCGGAATTAAAAGCAACCATCTATCATGGTGCGCAACGCAATTTTGAATATATTACGGGCGATGATCAGCATCTTATCATAACAACCTATGGCACGTTACGATCCGATATCGAAAAGTTTTCCGACATAACTTTCGGTGTTGCTGTAATTGATGAAAGTCATAACATAAAAAATCCATCTGCATTAATAACCCGTGCAGTGAATCAATTGCATGCGATTAACCGCATCGCATTGAGTGGTACGCCGGTTATGAACAATACATTCGATTTGTATTCGCAGTTAAGTTTTTTATTGCCGGGCATGTTTGGTAGCCGCGAATTTTTTAAAAGCGAATATGCCGATGCTATTGACAGAGATCGCGACCCTGAAAAAATTAAAACACTGCAGCGTTTAACAGCACCATTTATTTTAAGAAGAACAAAAGAACAGGTGGCAACAGATCTGCCCGATAAAATAGAAACAGTATTGTGGTGCGAAATGGGCAACGACCAAATGGCTGCTTATGAAACCATTAAAGAAAAAGTACGTAATAGTATTTTTCTTGACATAAAAGAAAAAGGATTAAACAGCGGAAAACTAAGTGTTATAAATGGCATGCTTAAACTCAGGCAGGTTTGCAATAGCTGCGAACTTGTAAAAGATGAAGACCTGTTTACCTATGATTCTATCAAGACAGATATTCTGGTGGACGAACTGCAAAATATTATTACTGAACACAAGGCTTTAGTATTCTCTCAATTTACTTCCATGCTTGATTTATTGGAAGAACGTTTTAAAAAGAACAATATATTTTATTGCAGGTTAGATGGCAGTACGCCTACAGAAATGCGCCAGGTTTTGGTTGATAAATTTCAGCAGGAAGATGGTAAGGAACGCGTATTCCTGATTAGCCTTAAAGCAGGCAATGCAGGGTTAAATTTAACCGCGGCCGATTATGTTTTTCTTTTCGATCCATGGTGGAATACCGCAGTTCAGCAACAGGCAATTGACAGAACACACCGCATTGGGCAAACAAAAAATGTATTCGCTTATAAAATGATTTGCAAGAATACCATTGAAGAAAAAATCATCCAATTACAGGAACGTAAAAAGCAACTGGCAGAAGATTTAATTGGTGGCGAAGAAGGCTTTGTAAAGTCGCTTGATGAAACAGACATTGAATTTTTATTCAGTTAGTTTTTTAAAAGTACAATAAAATACAGCTTTTATTCTTCTTCCATATTGTAAATCATCGCCATCAGTTCGGCTTTGTATTTATCTATGTAAGCACTCTGTTGCTCCCTGGTCCAATTAAAATGCGCCGACATCCTGCCACCAACAATTGGCATCAATAAAAGCGTGTTTTTCCAATTGGTTAGTTGTACGCCCCACCGGCGGTTTAGCACGTCTTTTACAGTGCAGGCCATTTCATTTTCTAACACGTACGCGAGCTCGCCAACAGTATAAGGCAGCCCTTCCAGCAACCGTTCCTTATAGCTTGAATTTGTTCCCATATTCTGAGCAATTTCCAGAGCCTTATCACCATATTTGCCAACAAGGTGATCGGCCACGGTTGCTTCACAACCTGTTAGCTCCATTACTTTTCCGGCTATGTTTTTATCGTAATGCTGGCTACCAACAAGTATAATATTTTCAGTAGAAACAGCTTCCTGTTTGGTATCCAAAAATTCTGTTGCTGCATCAATGGTATCCTTCGCCATCAGGCGATAGGTGGTCC
>JBKJNG010000023.1:0-4873 GCA_046596065.1 Phnomibacter sp.
CTGATTTCTGATCTGTTTGAACCCGATGAGCATAACTAATTGCCCCAGGCTTTATCCGTCAACTTATTAACCTTTCAACATGTCAACCTTTAAACGTTTCACGTCGTCAACCTAACTTAGCCTTAATTAAAACGCCCGCTCTCAATGCCTTACCGCAGCACCATTGGCCAGCAAGTATATGTTTTTGATGATCTGAAAACGTTGCTTGCAAAAGCATCGCCATACCGCAGCGGTGATGTGTTAGCCGGGCTGGTAGCCGATACTTATAAAGAACGCGTAGCAGCATTATATGCGCTGGCAGATCTTCCGTTGAAAACCTTTTTGACCGAGGCAATCATCCCTTACGAAACAGATGATATAACAAGGCTGATTATTGATAAACACGATGCTGAAGCGTTTGCTCCCATCAGCCATTTTACCGTTGGCGATCTGCGCAATTGGTTATTGAGCGATTATGCCGATGCGAATAATTTGCAAACCTTAGCAAAAGGTTTTACGCCCGAAATGATTGCAGCTGTTAGCAAACTAATGCGCAACCAGGATCTTATTACGGTTGGCAAAAAATGTGAGGTAGTTACCCGTTTTAGAAACACAATCGGCCTCAGGGGCCGTTTTTCCGTAAGGCTGCAACCTAATCATCCTACCGACGATGCAAAAGGCATTGCGGCAAGTATTGTAGATGGTTTACTGTATGGCTGTGGTGATGCTGTGATAGGTATCAACCCGGCTTCTGATAGCCCCGCTTCCATGAGTTTGTTATTGCAGTTGCTGGATGACCTTCGCCAGCGTTACGCAATCCCAACTCAAAGTTGCGTGCTGTGTCATGTTACTACCACCATCGCTTTAATTAACAAGGGCGCGCCTGTCGATCTTGTTTTCCAATCAATTGCAGGCACTCAAAAGACCAATGAAAGTTTTGGAATCAGCTTAACCATGTTACAGGAAGCACACGAAGCGGCCTTATCATTAAACCGTGGCTCAATTGGAAATAACGTCATGTATTTTGAAACCGGCCAGGGCTCCAGTTTGTCAGCCAATGGCCATCACGGCGTCAATCAGCAAACCTGCGAAGCGAGGGCATATGCAGTTGCCCGCCAGTTTAACCCAATGCTGGTAAATACGGTGGTTGGTTTTATTGGCCCGGAATATTTATACAATGGCAAACAAATAATAAGAGCCGGACTTGAAGATCATTTTTGCGGCAAACTGCTTGGCCTGCCCATGGGTGTGGATGTTTGCTATACCAATCATGCGGAAGCTGACCGCGATGACATGGATGCATTGCTCACTTTGCTGGGTGTGGCCGGTTGTAATTTCGTAATGGGCGTTCCCGGTGCCGATGATATTATGCTCAATTACCAATCCACTTCTTTTCACGATGCACTGTACCTGCGCAACACACTTGGCCTCAGGCCCGCACCCGAATTTGAACAATGGCTGATAAACCAAAACATCATGGAAAAAAACGGCGCTATTTTACCAGTGCAACCGTCTCATGGGCTATTAACAAACAGCGAATTTTAAGGCGGGTTTAATAATAATATTTTGAAGCAGGATCTTTATAAAATAATTCAGCATTGGCACCGGCTTTACTCTCCAAGCCGCAACACGCCGGGCGTGGCTGCGGGCTTTCCGTTTCAATCCGGGCTAGTTCTCAACGGTGGTGCAGAAATGAGCTTTAAGCGAATGTTAACTTAGCATCTTAAACACTGAATATTGTCAACCCGAAACAAATTGGATATTCAAAAAACAAATATTATTCAAACCGATCCGTGGCAATCGCTGCGGGCATTTACCACTGCACGTATTGCATTGGGCCGCACAGGAAATGCTATGCCCCTTGATGCCGTTCTGCAAATAAAACTGGCGCATGCACATGCAAGAGACGCTGTTTATTCCCAACTGGAAACCACTGAATTATTAAATGAACTACAGCCATTGACAGAAGTAATTGTTGTTATAGAAAGTAGGATCACCAGCCGTTCGCAATATTTAAAACGCCCCGATCTTGGAAGGATACTGAGCAACGAATCCATTGAAAAAATCAGCCAGTTAAATAATGAAAATAAAGGCATATCAATTGTATTAGCCGACGGACTTTCGGCTAAAGCAATCAACAAACATGCCCTGCCTGTACTGCAACATTTATTACCATTACTATATAAATCAGGCTATGAAATTTTACCTGTTTGTTTGGCAACGCAGGCAAGGGTTGCATTGGGAGATCATATAGGATCATTGCTTAAAGCAGACCTTACCTTAATGTTAATTGGCGAAAGACCTGGCCTTACGTCGCCTGAAAGTATGAGCGCCTATATTACCTATCAACCAATGCAAGGCCGCACGGATGAATCCAGGAATTGCATTTCTAATATCAGACCAGAAGGATTGCATTATAACTTAGCAGCCGATAAAATTTTTTATTTCGTACAACAATCTTTACGATTACAATTATCGGGAACCATGCTGAAAGATGATCAGTATGTATTACCCATTCATACCTGATGGCCAACAACTATTTCCGGTTCAAACAATTTACTATTTACCAGGATCAATGCGCTATGAAAGTGACCACTGATGCCTGTTTGTTTGGTGCTATAACAGCAGCGAAATTTATCGGTGAAACGCATATTAAAATACTAGACATTGGTACAGGTACCGGCCTCTTATCGTTGATGGTTGCACAAAAAAATATAACATCGAAAATTGATGCGGTTGAAATGGAGGAAGCCGCCGCATTGCAGGCAAAAAACAATGTAGCTGAAAGTGTATTTGCATCGCGGGTTGAAGTGTATCAAAGCGACATCAAAAACTTTTACAGCAATCATACCTACGATTTCATTGTTACTAATCCGCCTTTTTTTGAAAACGATTTAAAAAGTATAAAAGAAAACCGCAACAAAGCGTTGCACGATGCCTCTTTAACGCTGGATGAATTATTACAACAAATAGATCGTTTATTAAAACCGGTTGGATCATTCAGCATTTTACTTCCTTATCATAGAACGGATTATTTTTTAGCAATAGCTAATAAATCAAATTGGTATTGTAGTCAACGCATCAATGTGAAACAAACCGAAAAACATGCGTATTTCAGAGGTATATTAGGTTTTAATAAAACTGAATCATTAACGGAAACAGCATCGTTGATCATAAAACAGGAAGGCGAATATTCAAACGACTTTAAACAGTTATTGAAAGATTATTACCTGCATCTATAAATTGGCTTTTCTTCTTCATTAGCTACGCATGCCTAATTTTGCACATGAATTATTTTGAATTATTCGAACTGCCTGTTACTTTGAAAGTTGATAAAACCGGTTTATCAAAAAAATATTTTGAACTGCAGAAAAAATATCATCCCGATTATTTTGCAAATGCAAATGAAGAAGAACAACAAACAGTACTGGAAATTTCTTCGCAAATAAATAAGGCGTTTAAAACTTTTCAATCAGCCGATGCAACCATTAAATATGTATTGCAGTTAAAAGAATTATTGGAAGAAGAAGAGAAATATACCTTACCGCCAGACTTTTTAATGGAAGTAATGGAATTGAACGAGATGAAAATGGATGGTGCAGGCAAAGCGGAAATAAACGAAAGGGCTAATGCTTTACAACATGAAATTTACCAGGAAGTTGCTGCTATAATTGATGGATACAAAGAAGGAGTAACATCAACCAATGCACTGCTGCAGGTTAAGGCATATTATTACAAGAAAAAATATATCGACCGGTTACTTTCAAATTAACAGCTTTAAATTTTGCAGCACTGCTTAATGCAAAGCACGACTACTTAAATACAGCATCAAACTGGTGATGAATTTTAGCAGCCACAATTAGCTTATTGCTGCTTCTGAAAATTCAAGGCTTTCTTCCGGTGTGGGTGTTTTACTTACCAATAACCGAAGCAATAACCAGGGTAACATTACTACAGGACACAGGATCATCTGTATCAGGAAACTGAAAAAATTTACGAGGTAAACCATAGCATTTAGTTTAAGAAATAAAGGAAACTGTTCAACCAAAATTTAAAAAACTGTACCATGTGCTCAAGCACTACAATTGGCACTTATGGTTAAAAATTGTACAAAAAAATATACGAAACTGGTAACTGGGGAAATTCAAAAAACTACAATTTTCAACCCATAGGTTTCTTTCCCATTTGACAATTGAACGCTGCATTTAGCTGCTAACATTTCAAAATAAAAAGCGGCTCCAATTGTTTTGAAACCGCTTTATTCTCCTTCTAACATTATCGATTAATTTAAATCATCTTCAGTCAGGTCATCATCATCGTAACCTCCCGCTCCAAGATTTAGCATAGATCCCATCAAATCTTTAAACTCAATTTTTCCTTCAATGGTTTTTTTGCTGATAAGCGAGTAAGCCGCAAGACCATGCAAAACAAATTCCATTAGCAAAGCGGTTTCTTTTTCGTTGCCTGCGTTGTAATGTTTTTTCACGATGGCATGCAAACCATCCACCTGGTATAACTGCGCCATTTTAGTGGCGTCGGTGGCATCTATAAAAATATCGACCTTGTTACCAGAATTAAACCAGTTGGTTACGGATCGGTAAGGATTTTCAGGCTCTTTCGGCGGTGCTGCTTTAGCAACCCGCCCACTATCGGTCTTGCGTTTTTTAAGCGCTTCCGGGTTTGGAAAATATTGGATGAATAAAGTACGAATGGCCTTCTCCACAAGGTTAACAGCAACCTGGTAAGGACCTTCCTGTTCGCCCTCGTACACCAATTCAATTTTACCGGTAATAGCGGGAATAATCCCCACGAGATCGCTGATCCAAACCTGTGTTTTTTGTTCTGTATGTATGATAGCCCGGCGTTCGGCCGTGCTCACAGCATTTTCATAAGC
>JBKJNG010000041.1:0-12214 GCA_046596065.1 Phnomibacter sp.
TTTCCCTTTAAAGGTTATACGATGAACCGGCTAAACAATTATTGCGGCCAGTGGATTAAGCACGGCGATTATTACCCCGACATCAAGCTAAGGTTATGGCATTCGGAATATGGAGAATGGAAAGGCAATAACCCACACGACAAACTGGAATTATCCGCTAATACATCTTTAGAACATTTGAAAGGCGACCTTTTGCATTATTCTTTCCGCAGTTACCAGGAGCATATTCACCAGATGAACCGGTTCAGTACAATTGCCGCCCAAACCTTGTTTAAAACCGGCAAAAAACCATCTGTATTTAAGCCCTTGCTAAGTTCCTGGTGGGCCTTTTTCGGGGGTTATTTTTTTCGGCTTGGTTTTTTGGATGGTGCGAATGGGTATGCCATCGCTAAAAACAACAGCCTTTACGCCTATTACAAATACGCGAAACTGAATGAATTGTATAAAAAGGATGATGCAGGCGAAGGGTGAAAGGAACGCTTATACTGCGTGAGGAAAAAGTCCTGCTCAATATTTTTTGGCCAAAAAAAACTACACCCCCTACATTTGCAGCGCCAGGTCTCATACGGCCAGCTCCTGCTGAACTCCCCCAGGACCGGAAGGTAGCAAGGGTAGGCGGTTGTAGCGGTGCGATGTGAGTAGCCTGGCATTTTTTTGCCCCTATTAGTGGGATTGAACGCGGATGGGTCAGGATAGAAAGTATTTGAAAACAGGATGTGTAAAAACGGATTAACCCTTGATGGGTTATTTTTTTGTCCTATCCTGAAGAAATTGCACATAATGCCGTGAAACGCGGATGACGATGCTGGAGTTAAGCAAGCCAGTTTTGATATCCAGCACCTATTCAGCGACTCACCATTCACAACTCACAACTCACGCCCCCCAGCACTATCGCTGGTTCAAAAAATTCAGGCTGTTTATTTCCGTGTAACCTACAATTTCATCGGAGCGGCTGCCAAATGGCCTGTAGTAAACCAAAATTGAATATTGGTTTTCGGTATCCCAAACCGTGCCTTCCGTAAAACGGAAACTTACAGGTTGGTTACCCGGGTCTTTCGTTACATAACTATAACTGTAGTAGCCATTCTTTAGCAACACATCTTTTTCATAAGCCTTCTTTTCTTCGTTCCATTGCATGGCATTGGCGGGGGAAGTATCGTAGCCGGTCATTTCGCCAAATAAAAACAGTTGCCTTCGGCTAAAGTCATCATGGTTATTGGGCAGAAAGGTAAAATGTACGGTAGCGTAATCACTTTGCCACCAGGGGTTAATGTCTTCAAGTGTTTCAATCGTGTACCGGCCGTTCAGGTCCTGGTAGTATACGTAGCGCAACGGGCTGCGGACCGAGTCGGGCACGGGGTAAACATCATAAGTTTTGTCTTTATAATCAATTCTGCGAACCCTTTCGCTTTGCAGGCGAAGGCTGCGCAGATCGAGCCAACGAAACTCTTTGCCGCCTTCAAAAATAAAATTGTCCTCACTACTGTATTCGTATTCCTTCCCACGGATAAATGTTGGATTGGTAGCTGTTTGCGCATTATCCCAGCGGTTGTTTTGCAGAACAACTATTCTTATTTGCTGAACGGGGTTAAAAATATCCAATGGGCCAAAGTTCACCTTGGTTACAATTTTTTGGTGAGTTTTAAACATGTTCTGGCTAAATGGCTGCAATACCTGTGCTCCCATGGTCACCTTATCCTGTACCACCATCATTTTACGGCTAAAAACCAGGTTAGTTGTATCGCCGTTTGTAAAAACTTTCAGCAGGTAGTTGCCCGATCTGGATGGCATACAATTGGCGGCGGGCAAATTGATCTGGTAATGTACATAGCGGCTGAAAGAAATGGACGAAAACCGATATAACGTTATCCGGTTTTGACTAAATCCTTTTATATAATCCATCTGGCTCAGGTTCGCAGGCTCCCAGTTGGCATCGCAAAGCTGGTAGGTGTAATAATAGCTTTTCGAGGAGGTTTGAAAATCGTCGAAATGCAGTTCCAGCTGCTCAATGCTATTGAGTGGTATAACCGGCAATGACAATTGGTTCCCTTTTTTAAAAAATTTTATGCTGTGCACCGTTGTGCTCCTGGTTTCTTCCCCAATAGCAAAACACGCACTAGAAAATAAGGTGATAACCAACAAAAGCGAAAAGCCTTTACCCATACAATAACTTTAATAATTACACAATATAGCAGGATTTTTAAAGAAGCTATCCTGTGACCGGGAAAACACGGTTTGTTTAATCCCTGTTTAAAAAAGCTTACCAACACCATCATTCCGCCCTTATTGCTTCAATTTCATTTCCTTTGAAAAAAATAGCCCTAGGTTGAAACTATCTTTCTTCATTTCAAGGCGGATCATCTTTAATACGCAGCCTTCTTTTTCCCGTTTTATCATCCGGCTTGCGGTTACAGCTACTGCATTAAGCGTGGCCGCCATGATTATTACGCTCAGCATGGTGAATGGTTTTCAAAGGGCTGTGTCAGAAAAAGTTTTCAGCTTTTGGGGACATGTACGGGTACAATCTGTTTCGCCCATCCGATCCATGGTATCAGAAGAAAGTTCTTTCCGCCGCAACGATACGGTCGAGGCAGCCATTAGGAATGTGAAAGGCGTAACCCATTTTCACTCGTTTGCGATTAAATCAGTGGTGCTTAAAACAAGGGAAAATTTTGAGGGCGTTCTTTTAAAAGGAGTGGACAAAAGGTTTGAGCAGCAACCATTCAATTTTCTGAAATCTGGTCGCTCCATTTCTTTCGCTGATAGCGGTTATAGCCGGGATATATTATTGAGTGAACATACTGGTAAACAACTGAATGTAAAAACTGGTGATACCGTTCAATGCATTTTTATTCGTGGTGGCGATGATATACGTACGAGGCCATTGATCGTTAGCGGCTTCTATAAAACGGGTATTGAAGAATATGACAACAGCTTTGCACTTGCCGATATTAATTTCCTGCGCCGCCTTAATCTTTGGGACTCTACCGAAATAGGAGGCTATGAAGCCTGGATCGATCCCGCTTCTGCAATGGACACGGTTGCATTCAACATAAATACGGCGTTGCCGCAGGGTATTAACTGTTATACCATTAAGCAACTTTACCCGAATATTTTCGATTGGCTTGCCATACAGGATCAAACTAAATCAATCGTAGTAGGAGTAATGATATTAGTGGCTGTTATCAACTTAATCACCTGCCTGCTAATTCTTGTAATGGAGCGCACCCGTATGGTTGGCGTTTTAAAAGCCATGGGCATGGCAGAATCTGGTATCCGGCGCATTTTTTGGTATTATGCTGGTTGGATTTCCTTAACAGGCATTGGTTTTGGATTAATTTTCGGTCTTGGACTTTGTTGGCTGCAACAGTTTACCGGCCTTTTAAAAATGGATGAAGCCACCTATTATGTTGCGGTTATGCCGGTTTATATAGTTTGGTGGCAGGTTGGGCTTGTGGCCATGGGCAGTTTCATTATTTGTTTCCTGGCGCTGCGGTTGCCTTTGTTATTTGTGAAAACTATCTCACCCGTAAAGGCTATCCGGTTTCAATAAATTTTCATTTAACCTTTTTAAAATCAGCATTATAAACAAAATCTATATGGTTGATTTAATAAGACAATGTTTGTATAGTATTGATTTGCATTTATTTAAACAGGTATTTCGCCATAAACCCTCCAACGGATTTTAAATTTTAAAGAAGGCAGGTTCTTTTTTATTAAGCCCCTTTAACGAGCTGGCCCATCATAATTCCCGTTGCTACGGCTGCATTCAGGCTTTCGGCTTTGCCTATTTTTGGAATGGTTAATGCCTTAGAAACATGTGCAAGCATTTCGGGCCTTATACCTTTTCCTTCGTTTCCAATAATCACTATACCGGGAGGCAGCGGAGTAGCTTTAAAAATATCAGCGCCATTCAGTACGGTTGAATATACCGGAACAGGACAATCCTGTAGCCAGGTTTCACAGTCACCATAACATACAGGTATTCTAAGCAGGCTTCCCATGGCGGCCTGCACCACTTTTGGGTTATAAATGTCGGATGAATTGGGGGTGCAGTAAATAGCGGTAACGCCAAACCAATCGGCAATGCGAATAATGCTGCCCATGTTGCCCGGATCCTGAATGCCATCCAGCATCAGCATCCATTTATCTTTTTTAAAAGAAATAAATTGGGTGCGCTGCATTTTTACAACGGCCAAAACCTGTTGCGGTGTTTTCAGAGCAGAAATTTTTTCCAGCTCAAAATCTTCAATTGTTCTGATAGCCACTTGTTTAGGTAGGTTTTCGTTTTTGTGCAGCCAGTTTTCAGTGCCATAAATACACACTATTTCGTTTGGGTATTCGTTTAGTAGATCGGCAATAATCTTTGGTCCTTCAGCAATAAATTGTTTATGCTCTGTTCTTGACTTTTTGTCGCTTAAACTTTGGATATATTTGATTTCTAATTTACTAAGCATACGCATTTGAATGCCATTACATTCCCGCAGCGAACATACATTACAGCCCCATAACATACTTGTTTTTTTGTTGATAACCGCAGTGTTTGCGCTGTCATGCGCTGCCGTCAAAAAGCCGCCGTTAAATGTTCCTTTTGTTTATGATAACAAGATAAACCTGAAAGCTTCAAGCCTTGGCGGAGAGGAGCGTAGCCTGCTGGTTGAAAAACTATATACTTATCTTGATGATAGTTTAAAGGTGCCACAACGAAGTATATTGGGTTTTACGCAGCGGTTAAAGTCACCATTATTTGATTCGGGGAATGTTACGCGAAGCATCACTTTTATGAATGGTTACCTGAATGCCATTGGTTATTACGGTGCCAGCTTCGACACATTTACGGTTAAAATGGACACGCTTCCCGAAAAAATGCAAATAAGAACTACAACGATATTCAATATAAGCCTCGGAAAAAACCTGAAAGTTGACACCCTGGTTTATGCGCTCGATACACCTCATTTTCAACCACTTCTGCAGCATCTTGCAGATAGTGCTGCAAAAGGTGCCATCCTTAAAAGAAATAGTCCGTACACTAAAGATGGGCTGGCTGCAGAATTGGAAAGGCTTGCCATCTTGTTTAGAAATAATGGTTATTTAAGGATGAGCAAAAGCGCACTGATTGCTGAAGCTGATACTACAGATCCATCCCTTATATCACTCGATAATGACCCGATTGAACAATTGTTGCAGGCTCAAAAAAGAAAAGAAGATCCTAGGATTATTTTAAAAATAATGCAACGGCCGGGTGTGGATTCAAGTGCCTTTCAACAGTTTTATATTGACACTGTATTTATATACCCGGAAACAAAAATTACCGAGGAGACGGGCCAGTTAATGGCAGATACCAGCTTTAATACCCTTGTTGGAAAACGGCCGGTTATTATTAAGGAGCGGGAAGGAAAGTTTACGTCCAGGCTTATCCGCCGGAATAACTATTTGCTGCCCGGCCGTTTGTACGATGATGTTGCGTATTTCCGCACCATTAATAATTACTGGCGCATGGGCCCGTGGCAGCAGGTAGATGTAAAAACATTTATGCATTACGATTCGCTGGCCAAAGTAAATTTTCATGTTTTTTTATACCCTGCTAAAAAGCAAAATTTTCAATTAGACCTTGAAGGAAGCCAGAATAATAATATTTCAGTCAGTAATACGCTGTCGGGCAGGTTCCTGGCAATCTCCTTAAATGCAACACATCGGGGCAGAAATTTATTTCGTTCAGGTGTTCAATCGGTTTCATTGGCCCGTGTTGGTTTCGAAATAAATTCGGTTAGTAAGAACACGAAATTTTTTCAAACATTTCTTGTAAACGGAAACCAGAATTTTTCCATTCCAAAGCTTTTATGGCCGTTCCAATTTTTAGATAAAAGAAAATTGGATGCAACCCGCACACAGGTAAACTTTTCGGCCCTGTACAGCGATCGCTTTAAATTCTACAAACAGATTTCTTTTACAGCGGGGCTTCAATGGGAAATAAGAAAAGGTAAAAACAGCTATAGCTGGTCGTTCCCAAATTTCGAATCTTTTTCAATCAAGGAAACCGATAGCCTGATAGCTGAAATTGAGAAGAATCCATCGTTGCAGTATGCATTTACACCCGGTAATATATTAAGTGTAAAAGGATCGTGGGAACATAAATTATCATTTCCACGTCATCCAAAACATGCAGGGTACTACAGGTTCGCAGCAGAAGTATCTCCTTTTAATTTTAGCTTGTTTAACCGCGAATCCTTTCGTTTTTACAGGGTTGAAGGACAAATTGCCTACAGCAATCAGTATGCAAAGTCGTCGATGAATTACCGTGCTTATGCAGGGGTAGGCTGGAATTTTGTAAAAGATGAATTTGGTAAACGGGCAACGCTACCTTACTACCGGCAATATGTAGCCGGCGGTAGCAACAGTATGCGGGCGTGGAGCTTGAGGCAACTCGGTATTGGCAGAAGTATTGTTAGTGATACTGCGGAAGGTTTTACCGATCGCTTTGGTGATCTTCAGTTTGAGATGAATGCCGAATACCGTTTTAAGATGTTCAGGCTATTCGGTTTTGGTATTGGAGGTGCCGTATTTACGGATATTGGTAACATTTGGAATCATACAAATAATGCCGATGGCGAGGGCAGCTTCAAATTTAGTAAAATGTATGAGGATCTGGCCATGGATGTTGGTGCAGGTATTAGATGGGATGTAAGCTACCTGGTTATAAGGCTGGATGCTGCCTATAAACTTAAAGACCCTGTGCGGGAAGGTGCCGGTTGGACAAAACAAATAGCGTGGAAATCGGCCAACCGGCTCGGCAGTCCAATCAGGAATAATGTGGGTTTCCAGTTCGGGATAGGGTACCCTTTTTAGTGTATGATGAATAGTGAGTAGTCAGTGAATCTCCATCTTTCACATTTCACTTTTCACGTTTGAACTTTCATGGCCTCACAAACTTTCAGCAGCGCTTTGTTTGAAGTTTGCCATTTCAGCCTCAATTTCAGCAGGCGTTTTAGCATCTGTTACATTAAAAATGCCAATGCGGGTACGACGTAACGAACTTAAGTAGCCACCTGCACCCAAAGCCGCGCCAAAATCGTTTGCCAGGCTACGGATATAAGTGCCGGTACTGCACACCACTTTAAAATACACTTTCGGCAATTCAACATTGGTAATCTCAAATTTTTGGATTGTGACAGATCTTGGCTCCAGTTTCACCTCTTTGCCCTGTCTTGCCAGATCGTAGGCCCGTTGCCCGTTAATCTGGATGGCAGAGTGCGCTGGTGGTATTTGTTGAATTGGTCCCGTAAAAGGTTTCGTGGCTTCCGTTATTTGTTGGGTAGTAAACTGTTCAACTGGTTTAAAATCAATAGGTTCGCTTTCAAGATCATAAGTGGGTGTTGTTGCTCCCAGGGTAATGGTTCCGGTATATTCTTTTTCCATCCCCATGTATTCGTTTATCTTTTTGGTGAATTTACCCGTGCATACGATCAGTAATCCGGTAGCCAATGGATCAAGCGTTCCGGCATGACCTATCTTCCTGATTTTGAATATCCAG
This sequence comes from Phnomibacter sp., assembly GCA_046596065.1. Lineage (GTDB taxonomy): Bacteria > Bacteroidota > Bacteroidia > Chitinophagales > Chitinophagaceae > Phnomibacter. Next base: position 7,532 of record JBKJNG010000041.1, read on the forward strand.
CGCAGTTTACCAATTACCTGGAACGAAGTCCATTCCAATGGCTTGTCTATTAATAAAACCTGTCCGTCCAATAACTCCTGTTGTGTCAAAATTTCTTTTTTTCTTTAATAAAATGATGCAATGCGGCAAAGCTTATGCTGCAAAAAATAACCTGCAAACGTTACGATACTTTTTTTGAGGGGATGGAAAATTTAGGGAATCGTGGAAGTTAACTTTTTATGCTTCTTTATTTCGACATGTTTTTAATTGAGTTAAATATTTTTATCTAAAAGCATGGCCTCTGGTAAGTATATATTAAAAACGGCTCCATTTCCAGGTTTGCTTTTTGCTGATATTATGCCTTTATGGTTATTTATTATTTTTTTGCAAATAGCCAGCCCTATACCGGTTCCTGAATACTGGTCTTTATTATGCAGCCGTGTAAACAGGCCAAAAATTCTTTCGGCATTGTCTTCTTCAAATCCAATACCATTGTCTGCAAACTCGATGTGTAAATAAGTATCGCCATTTACTTCGGGCGCATCTTGCATTACCCCTGAAATAATACTGCTGCTTATATTAATCTTTGGAGGAACAGCCTCTTTTGCATATTTAAGTGAATTGCTTACCAGGTTTAAAAACAACTGCTGTATTTGGAAAGGTATAGCCACGATTTCAGGTAGTACCTGTGCAGTAATTACAGTATTCGCTTCTTCAACTGAATTAAATAAAATTGCTTTTACTGTATCAAGAATCAAATTCAAATTAACCGGTTCAAATGTATTATCATTATCCGTTGCCTGAGAATACATCAGCAGGTCTTCAATAAGTAGCTGCATTCTTGAAGATGATTGCATGATTTTATCGAAATACCCGGCAGCAGATTGTGGCAGCGGTTCTTTATCCTCCATTATCCGGTTTGTAAACAATTGGATTTTACGTAAGGGTTCTTTTAAATCGTGACTTGCTATATAATTAAAGGACTCGAGCTCCCTGTTTATATTTTCCAGCTCGTTATTTTTTTGCTCCAGGGATTTATTTAAATTCTTCAGCTCGCCGGTTTTTTTCTTTAGCTCTGCCTGAATTTGTTTTTGCCGGGTAATGTCTCTTAAAAAAACAATAAAGAAAGTTTGTCCCTGTTGTACCGATTGTGAAATGGTCAGGGATATATCAATTTCGTTTCCTGTTTTGGTTATGGCCGTTAATTCGAGGGTTCTGTTAAGCATGGTAGAAACCTTGGTTTCCATTAGCCTTTTAAGCCCTGCAGTATGTGCTTCGCGATGTTCCGGCGTCATAATTACATCCTGCAAAAATTTTCCAATTACTTCGCCCGCTTTCCAACCAAAAATTTGTTCTGTTTTAGGATTCCATAATGTTACCCGGCTATGCCTGTCAATTACAATTACAGAATCGGGCGCATTATCTATTAATTGTTTCAGGTATGCTTCTTTTTCTTTAAGCTCCTGGTTAAGGGTGTATTCTCTTGTAATATCCTGGCAGGTACCCAACAGTTTTAAAGGCACGTTGTTTTTACCGGTTATTACTTCTCCTTTGCCCTGCAATACTTTAACTATACCATCAGGATTTACAATGCGCATTTGGTAGTCATCAGCATTATGAGTGGCAAGCGCCTGTTGGATTTCTTTTATTCTTTTCTCCCTGTCTTCGGGGTGAATTAGTGATAAAAAACGATGAAAGGTGATCGCCTCTGATTGCGGTTCCAGCCCGTAAATCCGGTACATTTCATCAGACCAGGTAATTTTATCCGCCTCAATTTCCCAGGACCAGTTGCCGATATGCGTAATAGCCTGTGCCTGTTTATGTAAAACCTCACTTTGCTGTAATTGCTCAATCAGCTGGTATTTATTAGTAACATCCATAATGGTACCCTTCATGTAAACAGGCTTGCCTTCTGAAAATGTTACCAACCCGCGGGACCATATTTTTTTCTCCCGGTTATTTTTTATAAGTCTGTATTCACATTCGTAAATGCCGTTTTCTGTAAAAGCTTTGTTTATTGCTGCTTCTACTTTCGGGCGGTCTTCTTTATGCACACCCTGCATAAAATCCTCCATATTGGTAGCTTCGGTTAATTCAAAAATCTTTAGTATACCAGCACTCAAAACAGATTTATCACCTTGCAGGTCCCAAATGAAGCTGCCCATTTTAGCAAGTTCCTGTGCCTCTGCGAGGTCGGTATGTCTTTGTTCAATTTCATGATTTATGCGATTTATTTTATGCTGCTGTACTCCTATGTATGCGTTAAAAGAAGCCGTTTCGCTTTCAAGAATAAAACGGTCCAGCTCTTCCATTATTTTTAAAAAAAGCTCGAAACTATCGGTATAGACATTTAAAAAGCTACGCAAGGTTTTGCGCCTGACAAAAGAGCCAATGGTAATGTCTCCCGCAACAACCTGTTCCCTTTCAATGCTGGGCAGGCGGTTTTTTACAAAATCTTCTGTTGATTGTTTAATGAAATCAGCGGCCTTATTTGCTGCAATACATTGGAGAAAATCCCGGCTGCCTTTTACTGCAAGTGCCGTGATCTCTTCCTCAGGCAGGTGCTCAAAATATTTTAAAATGGGCACTTTTTCTTCCCTTGAATTTTTAAGCTGCATTCGGGCATACGCTTCGAGATGATTGTCTAAAATAAAAGATGCATACGCGGGCAGGAAGCTGAAAAAAAACTTTTGCTGCTCCATCATTGCATTGCTGGCTAACTGGCTTTCACTGAAAAAAGACATAGCACAATTAAATTGTTTTATAAAAAAATACAAAACTACTAAGCATCTTTTCGGAAGGTTTTAATGACCAATCCAATAATAATTTTTTTTGATATTCAATGATAAAGGGTAAAAGACTGGCAAGCTGAAAAACGAAGTAACCTAAATATTTTTAAACGGGAATGTCCTAATTTTCTGATTTATTGCGGTCTGAATATTGGAGTACATCACCAACAAAAAATTTCCCCATGAGCAGCAGGATAATTAAGATCTTATTCAACAGCGCCGTTGGATTGTATATTTCACTCGTATGCTTTAATAACATCTTTTCTTACAGTGCCAATTTTCAGTTTGTTTCTGTAATAGCTACAATGGGCGATACATTTTCAAAAGAAACCAATGGCTGGCGATCCGTCAACAACGTTGGCTTACATCATTTTTTATACATCAGCATTATTACGTGGGAGTTAATAATTGCCACGTTGCTATGGCTGGGTGTTTTTAAGATGCTAAAAGCATACAGAACAAATGCGGAAAGCTTTTTAAAAGCAAAGCAATTTGGAGCATGGGGATTATCGCTGGGCGTGTTACTTTGGTTTACCGTTTTTATTGCCGTAGGAGGCGAATGGTTTTTAATGTGGCAATCTAAAACATGGAATGCATTACCAACTGCCTTTTTTCTTACTATTTGTTTTTTGTTGTTTTTGATTTTTCATAACCAGGATGAAACCCCTGTCCCCCTGAAGCGGAGACTTAGTTTGGACAGAAAATCGTAATGGAATTTTGATTATCGGGGAAACAGAAGTTAGCAATTGTAAATGCTATAATACTAAGAAGTGCCGGGCTTTACATGTCAGACAAGACCCGGCATTTAACATTGGGAGCTTTATATATAGGTTATATCTAGATCACAGATCTTACAACACTGATCACACATCTAAAACCTTTTCTTACCAACAGTAATTTTCAGGAAGGGTGCATCTAATAATGCATTACCAGCTACTACTTCAGGACCTGCAATCCTTTCACCCGTGAGTGTTGTACTGCTGTAACGGCCGGTAGTAATGTTACGGATCACACTGGCAAGACTAGATTCAGTAACATCGCCCCAATCCTTATCAAGGCCATCCGGTACCTGGCTGGTAACTGGCAAGCCATCAAAATAATTACCCTCGCTATTCTTGTTAACCGAACGGAACGATACCGGGAAAATATACCAGTCGCCTACCGGGATCGGGAAGAAGCCAACCGGTTTGCCATGGGTATGTGTAGCACCAACCAGCCGCACATCCATATAGGGTTTCAGGTTGTTTATCAGCAATTCACTGGCCGAAGCCGTACTGCTGCCCACGATAAAATAAATGCGGTTGAGGTTTAGCGAACCAGTCTTCTTAAAATAAGTGGTGTGGTCGTTTTGTTTATTGCTATTGTTGTACATCTGTTTCATCATAACTCCACCATCGGCTGCGATGTTCACCAGGTAATCCGCCAGCTTTTCCTGCAGGTCAACATAGCCGCCACCGTTGTAACGCAGATCGATCACTAAGTCGTTAACCCCTTTATTGCTAAAGTTGGTAAATACCCGCTGAAACTCGCTGGCCACTTTTGGTTCATCGCCTAAAAACGAATTGTATACGAGGTAGCCAATTTTTTTACTGCCAATCGTATAAACCGAATCGAGATAAACAGGTTTTTCGCTGTAATGAGCTGCAGTCAGATTGATGATTTGAGTACTGCCATCGGGTTTTTTAAAAGTTACCGTGGCAGAAGTGGATTCGTAAATGTTCTTAATAATAAAATTTGCGTTGCCGGTGGTAATGTTGTTGCTGCTATTTATTTTGGTAACCTGCCAGCCGCGGTGAATGCCGGCTTTACCCGCCGGAGAATTTGGTTCCACCAGCCGAACTCTTAAGTCGCCTTCGGCACGAAAGAAAACAGTAAAACCGAAATCGCCCTGCGAAGTGCTGCCATCCTGCACCAG
>JBKJNG010000102.1:0-3300 GCA_046596065.1 Phnomibacter sp.
ATAAAAGAGGCCCGGGGCAAAATTTTCATCTATGGGCAAAGTGTTCTAAAAGCAGTAAGGGTGAACTTTTTTTTGGTTGCAATAGCGGTTACTATGCTTTTTTTCCAGATGAAATAACGAACAGCACAATGCCCCCGCAAATAGTAATACACGATTTTAAAGTAAGCGACCAATTGGTAATGCCAGGTGCGGAAAGCCCCCTGAAAGAAGCCATCTCAAAAACGAAAATAATTTCCCTCGGTCATAAACAAAATTCATTTTCGTTTGGCTTTGCCGCAATAAATTATAGCAGTCAGGAGAAAAACCAGCACCTGTTTATGCTTGAAGGATTGGATGATAACTGGCGTAAAGCAGGCGATGAGAAAACTGCTTATTACTATAATGTACCCCAGGGCAATTACATATTTCGGGTAAAAGCTTCTAACGGCAACGGAGTATGGGCGGAAAAAAGTATAGCCCTGGTTGTGCATGCACCATGGTGGCGCAGGTGGTGGGCCTATACCCTGCTTGCATTATTAGTTGCTGGATTGATTTACGTATTTATGCAATACCGGGTAAATAAGATCCGGATGAAACACGAGATTGTTTTACAGCAACACAAAGCCATCGAACTCGAATTGCAGGCGCTTCGTGCACAAATGAACCCGCATTTTATTTTCAATTGTCTTAATTCCATCAACCGTTATATTTTAAAAAATGAAACGGAAGCAGCTTCCGATTATTTGACCAAATTTTCACGACTGATACGAATGGTCATGCTAAATTCTCAAAAAAATTGTGTTACATTAAACGAAGAAATTGATTGCCTTGAATTTTATATTGAAATGGAAAGATTACGAGTTAAAAATTCCTTCACTTACAAAATAAACTGTGATCACCAGATAAACCGAAACGAGGTAATGATCCCTCCCTTAATGCTACAGCCTTTTGTGGAAAATGCAATATGGCATGGCTTGATGAATAAAAAAGAATCGGGAAAATTGGAGATCGGGATAGAGCGGCAAAATGGATCAATTTTCTGCACCATTGCAGACAATGGTATTGGGAGAAAAAAAGCGGGAGAATTGAATGGCAAATCGAATGGTCACAAAAAATCAATGGGTATACAAATTACTGCCAACCGGCTGAAAATGTTGAACCAGGAAAAAAACGGAGAAATATTTATTAATATCATTGACCTAAAAGAAGAAAACGGCGAAGATTCCGGAACAAAAGTTGTACTTAAAATCCCGGTTACCATTAACCAGGAAGTCTATTAATTTCTTTTTGAACGATTACGAAAAGAAACCATTTTTAAAATGATAAATACGGAACAAAAAACCAGGTTTTTAACCATAAAAAGAAAGTCATTATGCTTTAAAAATAATTTCATTAAAACCTAAAAAATTCTTCCATGATAAGTGCTGTTATAGTAGATGATGAACCGCACTGTTGCGAAGTACTTTCCTTGCTACTTGAAAAATATTGCAAGGAAGTGAATGTGCTTGCAATTTGTAATTCAGGTACAGAAGCTTTGGAAACAATACCACTGCACCAACCCTCTCTGGTGTTTCTTGATGTGGAAATGCCGGGCATGAGCGGCTTTGAAATGCTGGAACAAATAAAACCCATAAACTTCGATCTTATTCTTACTACAAGTTTTGACCAGTACGCACTTAAAGCAATTCATTTCAGTGCTATTGATTATTTGCTAAAACCAATTGACCGAAATGAATTGCAAACGGCTGTACAAAAAGTAACGCAGCGTTCGCCAAAACAATTAACGCAACAGCTTGAATTATTATTACAGAAACTGCATAAGCCTAACGGCGTTCTAAATAAAATTGCCCTTCACACTTTAGAAGGATTGCAAATGATACCGATAGATTCGATTATCAGTTGCGAATCAAGCAGAAATTACACCGTTCTGTTTTTAAAAAACAAGCAAAAGATAATTGTATCGCGAACCTTAAAAGAAATTGAAGAGCTGCTGGAAGATTATCATTTTGCACGTGTTCATCATTCTGCTCTCGTAAACCTGAATGAAATAAATAAATATGTAAAAGGAGAAGGTGGGTATGTTGTAATGAGCGACAATTCCACCGTAGATGTGTCAAGAAGTAAAAAAGAATTGCTGTTAAAAAAACTGTTGTTTGCCGGAGCATAATTGTTAGCTTTTGGATTTTCCCACCTGACCATCCGTAAACATTTTTCCGGGCAGAAAACTGTCGAAATACAAGTACGCTGAATGGATAACCATAAATGCTTTTTAATTGACTCAATGATAAGTCGCTTGCAGGCTCATTAATACCATTTTTGCCAGCCCACCTCTGCAGGACTCCCGACATGCTCGTGCCGTCGCTTGTTTAAGCGAAAAATAATTAGCAGACGCATCTTTTCTTTAACATTAATTTGAAGCCACCTAACAACACTGGTGTTATACATTTATTGTAACATGTATAAAACGCCATCTTATAATGTTACTTAGCTTTCTATAGCTCCGGAAATACCACTGTAGCGTTTCCATTAAGTTTCGACAAAGGATGCTTTAATGGCTTTTGAAAGCATTACTTTTAGTCTCTATATTTTTTACCATCACCATTAAAACATTACTTAAATGATTGTTCAATCTCTTATCGGCGAATTTGAGCACGAGGTTAATAATACCCGCAAATTGCTATCGGCCATTCCTGATAATGCACTCAATTTTAAACCGGCCGAAATATCCTGGACAACAGGACAATTGGCTTCACATATTGCAGAAGTATACAACTGGTACGAACTAACTTTTCACCTGGATGTGTTAGATATGGCCACATACAATTACAACAAAGGTGATATTAGTTCGATGTCAAACATCCTTGCAAAATTTGAAGCGAATGTTATTGCGGCCCGTTCGGCACTGGAGCGTGCAACAGATGAAAGTATGTTTACCGAATGGAAAATGGTAGCGGCAGGCAATCCTATTATGCCCCCCATGCCACGAATACAGGTAGTAAGAGGGTTTTTATTTAACCATCTGTATCACCACCGTGGCGAAATGGTAATTTACCTGCGTTCAACTGGCAACACACCTCCGGGCTTGTACGGGCCAAACGCAGAAGAAAGCAGAGCAATGCGCTAGCGCTTATGATTTTCCCGATCTTACATAAGTAGCTGGTACCAATAGTTTTCACCGCTTAATGGCTATGGACCTAGCTGCATTGCAAAAAACTCAGGCAATGGTTTTTTAGCCGTTGCTTCCTCCGCTACTGACCTGGCGCCATTCGCACAATATTCCGCAATACTGCTCTGTCATCATCCGGATCGGGCCATGCACAA
>JBKJNG010000125.1:0-3999 GCA_046596065.1 Phnomibacter sp.
TTTTCAATTACCGCTTGGTCCTTTTATACCTGTGCAACATAAAGGACCAAGCGGTAATTGAAAAAATGAATGCATGGTAACACCGCCTGCATTGATGGCTGCCACGCCGGTTGGCGCCACCACCACGCAATTTTTGCGGGCGGTTGATTTTATATATTTGAGAAAGGTTGTTTTACCTGTACCCGCTTTACCTGTAAGAAAAATATGACGCCCTGTATTGTTTACAAAATCAGCCGCCAGTTGAAAGATCGTATTTTCAGAATCAGGGTTCATATTGTAAACTTAATAAACCATCTCAAAATAAACGAGGGAAGTTATTTAGGGTAGTGTAAATCCAATGTCATTTAGTTAAGGATTTTAAATACCCCACCTTCCAGAACGGAGATAACGAATTATTATTTCCAATATGGCTTTAGTCGAAAATAATTGTTTGGTTAAAGCAGATAGAGCGAATAAGCCCTTTCAATCATAGCCCTGAAGGGCGGTGCAATTGAAAGAACAATGGGAGAAATTATGTTGGGATGAAGCTGCCCGATAGTATTGAATGAGTGGCTATCGGGGCTTTTTGATCATGTATCGTAATCAAAAAGTACCGCTCAAAAAGCGGTACTTAAAAACTTAAGAAAATAAAGCGGAATAATTATAGCAGATCAATATGCAAATTATCCTTTCTTAGAATTACCATGAAGTTCGGCATCAAAATGAACGGGTTGATTTAATTGTAACAAGCAATTACGGCAAAGACAATCGTTGTATTTATCAGCCATATAATCTTTTACATGAGCAGGTAGATCAATACCATAACATTGGCAGTGCAAGATGTCCTCAGCCCTGCATTCAAATGAATGCCTGCACCTCGGGCAGGTTTTTACCCGATGTTCTGGTATTGAATTTATCATAAAAAAACAGGCTGTTTCAATGTTAAGTTATTTCACTTGTCACGATTTGCCGCAGCCTGTTTTCCACCATTTATAAATTAAGAGTAAGGCCCACATTAAGAATAAACGGAATGGAATTGTAGCCACTCAGATCGAAGAATTTTCTATTGGTTATATTTTGAAAATCAGCAAACAGTTTAAAGTTTTTAGTAAGCTGGTAATCGGTATAAGCTCCCAACAAAAAGTAGTCATTCAGTTGAATGTCTTTTGTCATATAACCACCAACATCGTTTCTTTTACTAACGTACTTTGCAGTTACACTGGCATACCATGCTTTGGTAAACTGGTAACTTACATTGATGTTTATGTTATGCTTTGGCCTTCGCAATACATAATTGTAAGAAGTGTCTTCAAAGTTTTCGCGGCTTTGGGTTTGTTCTTTGGCATCAATAAAAGTATAATTGGCAGAAAGCCTTAACTTTTCTGTAGCCTGTATCGAACTTTCTACTTCCAAACCCTGTATCCGTTGTTTTATAAAGTTGAAATACTGGTAATTAATATAATCAAAGTCAATGCCATTGTCAATATTCCGGTTAAAATATACGATGCGGGAATTGATTTTCTTATTTTGATGCTGTAAACCTAGTTCGTAGTTCTCCGATGATTCAGCTTTTAGGTCAGGATTGCCGCTACCGGAATACAATTGGTATACACTTGGGGCTTTAAAACCACTGGCAATACTTCCAAAAATCCTGAACTGTTCACTTATCTTATACGAGGGATTAAAAGTGTAGGTGGTGTTACTTCCGTAACGAGAATGAACATTAAGTCTTCCGCCCAATTCAATATTCAGTTTATTATCCAATGCATTAATGAATAAAGATGCATACAAAGATGCCTGGCCCATAGTAGAATCAAGATGACTGCTAAAGCTACCAGCTGGCCCCCATTGCGATGCCGGGTAAGTTCCAAAGTTCTCCTGGTTCATGCCATTAAAACGGTAATCAGCACCTTGCAATAAAGTAACATGCCTGCCCATTTTAATATTGCTGAATAATTCAACAAACTGTGTTTTTCCATAATAATCATCCCTGCCCAAACTGCCCGGATGATCGGTACTGTCATTAAAATAATTACGGTTCACATCGCTGTACCGATAGTTTCCCGTTAATGATAAAAGCTCGTTTTTGTATTCAATGCCAACGCCGGTTGTTAAGTTTTTATTAGTGATCACAAAGTCTTTATCGTCGGTAAAAACACTGGCATCAACATCCGATCTGTAACGGCTGTATTGCAGGTATGATTTTATGGCAAATTGTTTACTGAAATCATAGCGGACGGTTGCATTTGCCACATCGCCATTGTATCCATCTTTATCAAAATTATCAATGCCACTACTGTCGTAAGCCGATGAAAATCCCTTTGTATAAAGCTTCGCATACCTTGTTGTATAGCTGAAGTTTTTTACTTTTCCATACAATTGCGCACTGCCTTTATATGTATTGTAATTGCCTGCGCTTACAGTTGCTTTTACATTCAAAGGTTTGCTGATGTCTTTCTTTACGGTAATGATATTTATCACACCGGCAATGGCATCGGAGCCATATAAAGTTGATTGGGCGCCTCTGCAAATTTCAATACGCTCAACATCGTTTAACAAAAAAAGATTCAAATCAAACTCGTTATTTATCATCGAGGGATCGTTCATCGGAATACCATCCATTAACAACAATGTTCGGCCCGACGATGCACCACGCATGAAAATTGTTTGCACACTTCCTGCATTGTTTAGTGCGCCATTAATGGTAATGCCCGCTTGTTCATTTAGCAACTGGCTTACTGTTTTGCCGTTGCTTTTTTCAATTTGTTCTTTGGTGATTACGCTAACTACTTTACCTGTGCTGCTTTGTTTTTGTTCCAGCTTGTTTGCGGTAATAGTTACATCGTCAAGTACCGCGGTTTGTACAGAATCTTTTTGCCCATTGGCAAGGGAAGCCAGCATAACAGCGGCGCCCAGCATCATCCATTGCTTTTTCATAAGCATGTTAGTGAGGTTTACCGCCTTCGATTAAAAAATTTGAGAAAATGTAAACAGCTCTATTGAGTGCATGCAACGGCACACTCAATAAATGTTACATACCCAAGCCTTTCCTCCGAAAGCATTGATGAAAAAAATTGTATCGGCAGGTCTTCTGGCTTGGCCCGCTGAACGCCTTCCCATTACCTAGTTTTGTTAGTTAACAGTGGCAAAAATTGTTCAGCTAATCCAGGTGTTTACATAATAAACATCTGCGGTTTACAGCTACGGGGATAGCGCCGGTATTGCACCGGACTTCCCTTTTAATCCCGGTTTGAAACCAGGAACCGTTACAACTGCAAATGTGGCGCAATGAGGGCGTTCGGCCAAATGAAATTCTAGTTTGTGTATCAATGTCATTAACTTAAATTCCTGTTATACTGATACAAATATTCAATGCTCAATACTCAATGTTCAACTCCCAAAGTCAACTCATTACCTTTTGTGATTGTATTTCATTGAAAATCGAGTATTGAAAATTGATCATTGAGCATTTGTATTTCTTAAGTTAATGATATTGGATCTGCCATCAAAACCACCTTCAACCGCAACCGTCATTTGAATTCAATTTTCTTATAGGGCAGTAAGATCAGCTGATCTTTTTCCACCTATTTTCACACTAATTCCTGCTGAGAAATTTCTTCCTGGCGCTGCATTATAATACCTTCCTGCTGCGGCATTAATATCATTGCCTAAGCTGTAAATTTCATCCAATAAATTATCGCCTGCAACAAACAAATCAATCATGTGTTTTTGTTTCAGCGTTATTTGCCAACCGAGTTTGGCGCCTAATAAATGATAAGCATCTGCATACTCGCTGTTAGCATCATTCATGGCAATTTTATCCACTGACTGATAAGTAAGATTTGCATATAATCCATGTTTGAAACTGGCATCTAAACCAAACACAAGATTGTGTTTAGGTATGCCCGGTAATTGGTTGCCGCTATAATCGGCTGCTATTACTTTATAGTTTTCATACTCGTAAAAATTGCCGGTATAACTTCCTGTAATCACAAGGTTGCGTATAAAATTATTCGTGCT
>JBKJNG010000160.1:0-7553 GCA_046596065.1 Phnomibacter sp.
CGCGGCTCCCACCAGTATGCCACCAGTAAGCATGGCTTTATTGTTATATAAAAATCCACCGCATGCAGCAGCAACGCCGGTAAATGAGTTAAGCAAAGAAATTACTACCGGCATATCGGCGCCACCAATGGGCATAACGAACATTACCCCATACAATAACGCAATGGGAATGAGCAGGTAAAACAAACGCATGGCCGAAGTGGTGATCAGCGACCCATCGCTTTGTTGTTCGGGAATAGTTGCAATGATAAATCCGGCATAAGCAACCATTCCAATCAGTAAAAGCAGGTTAACAATGGTTTGTCCTTTAAAGTTGATATCCTTGATTTTTCCATTTAATTTGCCCCAGGCCACAATACTGCCAGCGAAGGAAATGCCACCAATAACAAGTCCGGCGACCATAATTAGCATTGCGCCGGTAGTAACTGTTTGCAGTGTTAAATAACCGCTATCGGAAGCTTGCGAAGTAGAAATAAGGTGATGAAATTCTGATACAGATATCAGCAGGGCGCAGGCGCCACCCATACCGTTAAACAAGCTTACCATTTCTGGCATAGCTGTCATTTTCACTTTTTTTGCGCTTAACCAGCCAATGATTCCGCCGATAGCAAGACCTGCGAAAATCCAGGTATAATTTCCAAGGCTATGGCCTTCATCATCCTTGTATAAAAAAATGGTAGCGAAAATGGCTAAGGTCATACCCGCGCCGGCTGAAAGGTTACCCCGCCTCGCCGTTTCGGGGTGCGACAACATTTTTAACCCTAAAATAAAAGAAACAGATGCCAGTAAGTAAATAAGCGTAAGGATTGAAATCGACATAATCGTTGCAAACTTGTTTTCGGGCTAAATATCGGCTATTCGGCCGAAACTGGCGCAAATGACGCGTGGTTTTGGCAAGATGAATCGTTTATGAAAGATGTCATCATTGCAAAATAAGTGACAACAGAAGTCTATTGCATTCGTTCTTCAAATAGCTGGAATTCAGTTTTTATTTTAGTGTTTTTTCAAAACAAACACTATTCTCAACTCCGGCATATTGACCATAGTTGGGAATAATGTGATAGCCGCTTTTTTTATAGAGCGCAATTGCTTCCGGTTGTTTTTTACCGGTTTCCAGCAGGCATTTATCGTATAATAATTCAGCAGCCCAACTTTCAAGAGCGGTTAAAATTTTTGTAGCAATTCCCCTCGCCCTGCATTCGGGCAAAGTGTACATACGTTTTACTTCCATAGCCTTTGATGCGTACTCTTTTATTGCCCCACAGCCAATGGGCTTTCCATTTTCGTATGCAACTACTGCATGCTTAATAAGGTCGATTTTATTGAACTGCGCATAAAATGAATGGTCTTTGCCATCTCTTTCCGCAAGGTCGGTATCCAGCAATTTTACAAGCGCAACAAAAGCTGCGTTGTTCGAATCGGTTCTTATTATTTCAATCATTTTTGTTCACTTTCAGGCAGGAGGAAAAGTTTTGTCAGTGCGAAATTATTACAAGCTTCCAAATAACATTCAGCTAATAATCAACATTCAATTTCCGGCGAAGGCGAAGATTTCATCATTACAAATAAATATACAAAATTTACGAAGCGCTATATTTACGGCTCTATTAACCTGATTACGCATGCCATTTAAGTTGAATCCAACCCAAACCTTAAATATTACTATTAGAAACATGTACCGCCAAATAATTTCAGTAAACATCAGCGCAAAAATTTCTCATTCGAATGATTTGGCGAAACAGCGGAACAGGATTGTTTTCAGTAGCATAATCACTTTATTCATCGTATCTGTTTTAATGGGCTGTTCCTCAAAAAAAGAACATTTACTTTTTACAGCCATAAGCAGTGCTGCATCGGGTATTGATTTTGAGAATACGATTACGGAAACAGCGGAACTGAATTTAATAACCAACGAGTACACTTATATGGGAGGAGGCGTTGGTATCGGCGATTTTAATAATGATGGCCTGCAGGATATATTTTTTACAGCCAATGAAATTAGTAATAAATTATACATAAACCAGGGGGGATTACAGTTTAAAGACATTACGAAAACTGCGGGTTTAGTTTCTGACCAATGGTGTACGGGCGTAGGCATAGCAGACATAAATAATGACGGGTGGCAGGACATCTACGTATGCATTAGCGGTCCTGTTGCACCGGCCGTTCGCAAAAATTTATTATACATTAATAATCACAACCTAACATTTACTGAAATGGCCGCAGCTTATGGTTTGGATGATGCAAGCCATTCAACGCAGGCTGCTTTTGTTGATTATGATAAAGATGGATTGCTGGATATGTTTTTACTTACCCATCAGATGCAGGGAGAAAGTATGAATAAAGTGCTTCCAAAAGATTTAAGTGGCAAATCGCCTAGAAACGATCAGTTGTACCACAACGAAGGTATTAACGCAAAAACAGGACAGCCATTTTTTAAGAATGTAACCATGCCGGCTGGCATAAGAGATGATGGCTATGGATTAGGTGTTGTGGTAAGCGATTTAAACGGCGATAACTGGCCCGATATCTATGTCACCAACGATTACATAGGAAACGATTGCATGTGGCTAAATAACGCCGATGGCACGTTTACAAACGCTATTGCAAAATCGCTGAATCATCAAAGCTATAGCAGTATGGGAACTGATGCCGCCGATATAAATAATGATGGCCTGCCTGACATTGCTACACTTGATATGATGCCTGAAGATAACCAGCGAAAAAAAATGATGTATTCCATTTTAACCAACGAGCGCCACGAAATGGAAAAATATCTTAAATACGAACCATCCTACATGCACAATACGCTGCAATTAAATCGTGGTATAGCCGCCGTTAACGACACTATGGTTCCCGTGTTTAGTGATATCGCAAATTTCGCCGGCGTAGCCGAAACCGATTGGAGCTGGAGTGTGCTGATGGCTGATTTCAATAATGACCGGTATAAGGATTTACACATAACAAACGGCATGGGAAGAGATATGATCAACAGCGATTTTGTAAAGTTCCGCTCCTCCGCTCCTGCCGGTAAAGACCGCAATAAAAACTTGTTGGATGAATTAAAAAAGTTAGGCGCAGTGCCATTACCAAATTATTTTTTTAGCAACGATCATAATTACGCTTTCACCAACGCGTCTGAAGCAGCGGGCATTAATGAAAAAGCTATCAGCAACGGTGCAGCTTATGCCGATTTGGATAATGATGGCGACCTTGACCTGGTAGTAAATAATATCAACAGTAAAGCATTTCTATTTTCTAACAATACTATGCAAGCAAATAGTGCTGCTGCCAATTATCTGGCAGTTAAAATACACGGTCCTGCAAACAATAAAGATGGATTGGGAACAATTGTAAAATTGTTTATAAAAGACACCGTTTTGTTATTGGAGGAAAACCCCGTTCGTGGTTATCTATCCACTGTTGATAAACGATTGTTTACCGGCCTTGGGGAAACTACTGTAGTTGACAGTATGCAAATTAATTGGCCCAACGACAGCATGCAAACAATGCAAGCTATAAGGGCAAATCAAATGCTTACAGTTGATTATAACAATGCAAATAGTAAATGGAAACCAGCAGTTAAAGCAAATACTTTATTTGCAAACTATACAAAAACAAGCGGCATTAATTTCATTCACAACGATCCCTTCTTTTTCGATTTTGATTTTCAGCGGCTGCTACCACAAAAATATTCATCGCAGGGACCGGGCATGGCGGTAGGCGATGTAAACAAAGATGGTTTGCAGGATTTTTTTGTTGGTAATGGCTACGAAGTAAAAGGAAAACTATTTATTCAAAATTCGAATGGCAGTTTTTCTTCGAAGCCATTAGAAGCGGGACAAAAATTTGAAGAAGATGCCGGCTGTTTATTTTTTGATGCAGATGGCGATGGTGACGATGATCTGCTGGTAACAAGTGGCACCAATGAGTTTGCAAAAAACAGTGCTTATTATTTACCCCGGCTTTATATCAATGATGGAAAAGGAAACTTCACCAGGAGCACCACAGCCATTCCAGCCAATTTAACAGGTATTACTACCGTTGTAAAAGCTTGCGATTTTGATAAAGATGGTGATGTGGATTTATTTATTGGCGGCCGCATTGCGAGTTTGAATTACCCTGCACCGGCGCCAAGTTATTTATTGCAAAACAATAAAGGCATTTTTACAGATGTAACCGAAAAATATTGCCCTGTATTAAGCAATGCAGGCATGGTCACCGATGCTGCATGGATGGATGCTGATGGCGATAAAAATCCTGATCTGATTATTACCGGTGAATGGATGGCCATCAGAATTTTCAAAAATCAAACAATCAGTTTTACAGAAATTACCAATCAAACCGGGCTTGCAGATAAAACCGGCATGTGGCGAACCCTTACTGTAGCTGACATGGATAAAGATGGAGATTTGGATATTGTTGCGGGCAATATTGGCCTCAACAATAAGTATCATTTTAATGCAAACTATCCATTGAATATGTGGTATGCTGATCTGGATGGCAACAATTCTCTTGATCCCATAATGGCTTACTACATGCCTTCGGAAACGGGTAAAAAAGAATTGTACCCCGCTATAGGCTTGGATGATATTGCAAGCCAGGCACCAGGTATCAAAAAAAACTTTTTATTGCACAAAGATTTTTCAACTGCTACCATGGCAGACGTTTTTAAATCGCGACCCGAACCCGTTAAACTAACAGCTAGTGAAGCCGCTACGAGTTGGTTTGAAAACACAGGAAACGGAAAATTCAAACAACACCTGCTACCCATTGAAGCGCAGTTTGCACCAGTCAATTGTATATTGGTAGACGATTATAATAAAGATGGATTTCCTGATGTTTTACTTGCAGGCAATGAGTATGAAGCCGAGGTAATGACCGGGCAGTATGATGCTGGTTATGGCCTGCTCCTGCTGGGAGCATCAAACAAAACTTTTACTGCAATCCCACAAAATAAAAGCGGCATATTTTTACGTGGTGATACAAGGTGTATGCGACCTATCGTCATCAATAAAAAGCCGATGATTTTAGCAGCGATTAATAGTGCGGCATTGCAGGTATTTGGAGTAAATAATTAATTTGAAATGGTCGGAAGAACGGGACGTCATAACAGCAGCACCACAACGTCAAAAATCATTGTATGAAATGATTCAATACGGGTGATAAGAGTTGGCAACCTTTTGTTTGATAACATCATTCCCGATTTCTATTTTCAGGTTTACCAATTCAGGTTTTAACCGAAACACTTGTCCCGCTCACAAACCGTACGATTGCGTACAGTTGCTGTATCAAAAACGAACAGTCTGCAAACTTTACGAATTACAAAATACTAAAAATCAAACAGTTATAAACTGGCATTAATTAGGCAATCATACCTGCAACGGGGTGCGCCGAATAATTACATTCGCAGACCTAACAAATAAATTACACTTGAAATGCTACAATTAAATCACGTTAGTAAGTGGGTGAACAGCGGCAGCAACCGCACTTTTCTTTTAAAGGACATTAATCTTACTGTAAACCAGGGCGAGTTTGTTTCTATTATGGGTCCATCTGGTTCGGGTAAATCCACACTGCTGCACATTATTGGTATGCTGGATGATGCCAACGAAGGTGATTACATTTTTATGGATTCAAATGTTACCAGCCTGAAAGAAAAACAACGTTCCAATTTATATAAACGCCATATCGGTTTTGTGTTCCAGGCTTATCATTTAATAGATGAATTAACGGTGTATGAAAATATTGAAACGCCATTGATCTACCAGGATATAAAATCATCGGAACGCAAAGCCATGGTTGCTGATATTCTCGACAGGTTTAACATAGTTGGTAAAAAAGATTTATTCCCGGCACAATTATCTGGCGGCCAGCAACAACTGGTTGGCATTGCACGTGCCCTGATCTCCAAACCACAATTGATTTTAGCAGATGAACCAACCGGTAATCTAAACTCAAAACAAGGAGAAGAAATTATGGAATTATTCAGCGAATTAAACAAAGGAGGTGTAACAATTATACAGGTAACGCATTCAGAAAAAAATGCTGATTATGGTTCAAGAATTATACACCTGCTGGATGGCCGCATTGATGATTTCTACGGAAAATAAAATAAGTGATTAGTAATCATTTTAAAACAACACACAGTAAATTTTAAATAACACCTCACACCGGATTTTAAAAACCAAGGAAAAATGAAAAGAACATTGTACAAGTTTCTTGCCACTGCGGCTATCTTTTTTTTCAATGATACGATGGCGCAAAAAGATAGTACGTTAACCTTACAACAATGTGTTGAAACAGCTATCACAAATAACCTTACTATCAGGCAAAATGGATTATTATCTGAATCGGCTGAGGCAAATTTAAAACAGGCAAAAGCCAACAGGTTGCCAGTGCTGAACATGGATATTATTCATGGTATTAACCAGGGCCGCAGTATCGATCCCTTTACAAACAGCTATCTTGATCAGCAAATAAACTTTGCTAACTATGGTCTTAATGCCAGTATTACCTTATTCAACGGTAATAACATTACCAATAACATTAAACGCAATATTTACAACTTCGAAGCCTCAAAAATGGATCTTCAGCAAAGCAAGGATATAGTTACGCTGAATGTAATTTTAGCTTACCTCGATGTGCTTAGCAATGAAGACCAGCTAAAGCAAAATTACAATCAGGCTGCCCTTAGCCGTCAGCAGGTAGAACGGCTGGAGGTATTGAATAAAGATGGCGCAATTACACCCTCACTATTGTTTGATCTAAAAGGGCAATTAGCAAACGATGAACTTGCTATTGTCACCAGTCAGAATGCGTTGGATGGAGCTCAGCTTGCACTGGCACAATTGATGAATATTCCTTTTGACAGCAACCTGAAAGTTCAGGCATTTGATATGAAACAGGACCTGGCTTTATATGATGCAACCACAAAGATGATCTACGAATCGGCCAGCAAAAACCTGGGTTATATTAGGGCTACTGAATATCGCAAACAAGGCGCTCAAAAAGCATTGCTGGCAGCAAAGGGTTTGGTATATCCTTCCTTTTATCTGGCAAGTGGATTATATACCAATTATTCAAGTGCTGCCAACACAGCTGCTTTTGTAAACAGTGCAGATGTGCCTTCCGGCGACTATGTTACTGTATCCGGCGATAAAGTACCTGTGTTTACAACGCGTAACAATTATCAAAATCAAAAGATTACTTATTTCAATCAATTTAAAAATAACTACAACGCATCTGTGAGTATTGGTGTTCGCATTCCTATTTTAAATGCCTTACAAACAAGAACACAAATAAGGCAGGCAAAAATTAGTTTAACCAATGCAGAATACGTAGAAGAAACTACCAAACTACAGTTGCAACAGGATATTGAGAAGGCGAATTTCAATATGCAGGCAGCATACAAACGTTACCAAAAATTGACAGAACAGGTAGCAACTTTCGAGGAATCATTTCGTGCTGCTGATATCCGCTTTAACGCCGGTGTAATAAATTCGGTTGAATACCTGGTTGTAAAAAACAGTTTGGACCGTGCTAATATCAAC
>JBKJNG010000650.1:0-2517 GCA_046596065.1 Phnomibacter sp.
AACTTAATACAGTTGCATTTAGCATGAATGGTAAAGGTGAAGAGTTATTTTTTCTGTCTAATGGGCATATCTCACCCGTATTTTATGCTGCTTTAGCCCGTAGCGGCTATTTTGATATAGAAGAGATGGCAACTTTTCGTAAGCTAAACAGCAGGCTTCAGGGCCATCCTACCACTCACGAACATTTGCCCGGTATTCGAATAGCAAGTGGTTCTCTTGGTCAGGGAATGAGCGTTGCTATTGGTGCGGCGCTGGCCAAGAAAATGAATGGCGACGACCGCATTGTTTATAGCTTGCATGGTGACGGCGAACTGGATGAAGGACAGTGCTGGGAAGCTATTTTAAGTGCCCCCCATTTGAAAGTAGATAACCTGATTGCTACCGTTGACTGGAACGGACAACAAATCGATGGCTCAACCAACAAAGTTTTAAACCTGGGGAATCTGGACGAGAAATTTAAAGCATTTGGATGGGAAGTGCTGGTGCTTGAAAAAGGTAATGACATGGATGAAGTTGTTGCAGCCCTTGAAAAAGCCAAAACCTTAACAGGTAAAGGCAAGCCGGTTTGTGTTCTTATGAAAACTGTTATGGGCAAAGGCATTGATTTTATGGAAGGCAGCCACGAATGGCATGGCATTGCACCAAGTGATGCGCAGTTGGAAAAAGCATTATTACAGTTACCGGAAACACTTGGCGATTATTAACCTGCTCTTGTTTTATATAATAAAAAAACAGGATTGCCTTTGGTGATCCTGTTTTTTTTATGCATTCAGGCGCCCGTTATGTTTGTCTTAAAGAATGAATTACAATGAGGTGTAAACCCAGTTTTGCACAAATGTTATTAAACCATAACCTTTCATTTATGTAACCTGATCATTTTCGGCTTTACCTTTAGAAAAACCATTTTTGTATGAGATGGAGAAAATTCAACGGCGACACCATCAACCTGCCAATTAAGAGTGCGGTTGAGGACGCCATAAAAAGAGAAAGCGAAGCTGGATTCAGGTTAAAGGTTTGTATTGGTACCGACAGCCAGGTAAAAGGACATGAAACCGAATTTGCTACGGTAATTGTATTTCTGAGAGAACGTTCCGGTGGTTTCATGTACATCCACAACGAGAAAACCACCCAGCGTTTCAGCATCAAAGAGCGCATGCTGGTAGAAGTTGCTAAAAGCATCGAGATCGCTTACGAGTTATGCGATTTGTTTACGCTGTATGATGTGGATATGGAAGTACATGCAGATATTAACACCAATCCGCACTTTAAGAGCAATGATGCTTTAAAGGAAGCAATGGGCTACATTATGGGAATGGGTTTTGCGTTTAAAGCTAAACCTGAGGCTTTCGCCAGCAGTAGCTGTGCCAACAAAGTGGTTAACTGATTGCATAGGTGCCAGTTGCCGGTAACGGGCAACCGTAACCAGTTGCTACTCCAGGCTTTCTGGTTTCAGGCATTGCTCAATGTAAGTAAGCATTTCTTCCCGCCCTGTTTTCTTTGTACTGCTTGTAACAAAATAGGCGGGTAAAAATTGCCAGCTTTGCTTAAGGCTTTCTGAAAATGCTTCCATATTCCTTTTTACAACGCCTGTTTTTTCTTTATCGGTTTTGGTAAACACCACTGCGAATGGTATTTCCCATTTGCCGAGCTGGTTTATGAACTCAAGATCAATTTTTTGGGGTGGATGCCTGCCATCAACCAGTACAAAAACGTTGGTCAGGGTTTCTCTTTTTCTAAGATAATTTTCAATCATTTGCTCCCAGCGCCGCCGGCTGGTAAGGCTAACTTTTGCATAGCCGTAACCCGGTAAATCCACCAGGTACCATTTGTCTGTCGGTTGGCCTTTTGATTTCGAAACAATTTCAAAATGATTTATTAACTGTGTTTTGCCCGGAGTGGCAGATGTTTTTGCCAGGCTTTGCATATTGCAGAGCATATTAATTAGCGACGATTTTCCAACATTGCTTCTACCAATAAAGGCAAATTCAGCCATATCGGATTTTGGGCAATTTTCAACTGCAGGGCTACTAATAATATAGGAAGCTTTCTGAATTTCCATGGTGTGCAAGGTAAGGTCGCGGGGGTATTTGCGTGAAAAAAAGCAAGCGGTACAATATTTTAGTTATTTGCTGGTAAACCTTCCGTTTCTTAATTGGAAAGATTTTGCCCCACAAATGCTTTTTTTTGAGAAAATCGTTCTTACACATTAAAATTATGACGCCCTGGAATTATATAAAAGGCCTGAGCAAAGTGATCTGGCAAAGTATACTCGACTTTGTGGAAGATAAGGTGTTGCGCATGAGTGCAGCTCTTGCGTACTATACTATTTTTTCACTGGGGCCGATTTTAATACTGGTAATTGGTTTATTGGATACTTTTTATAAAAAGGAAGCCATAGAAGGTAAAATTTATGGGCAGATTGCAGGCTTTGTTGGTCATGATGCTGCACTGGAAATTCAGCAGATTATTGCTAAAACTGCCATTTCCGGTAAAAGTGGTTTGGCAACTGTAATCAGT
>JBKJNG010000137.1:0-8589 GCA_046596065.1 Phnomibacter sp.
ACCCAAAAATTATATAAACAGGCTGAAGACAGCATTAAGCTGATTATGGAAAAGGGTAAGCGCTTGTATGAAAGCTATGTTACCGCTCAGCAAAAACAAGATGGTGCCGAAATGCAGCGCATTCAGGAGGAGTTTGTAGGGATTCAGCAACAGGCAGAAGCTTTTGCCATCAACTTTAGCAAAAAGAATAGCACTTCGGTTATTGCGCCCTTCCTGGGTATGATGTATTTGGCGGAAGAAGGCAAGCAAATTCAGCTTAAGAGTGTTTACGACACCCTTTCTGTTGCTGTAAAAAGCAGTTTTTTTGGAAAGAAAATGGGGGACATACTTAAAGCATCCGAAGGGACTTCAGTGGGTGCTAAGGCTACAGAATTTACATCGAATGATGTAAATGGGAAACCAGTTTCCCTTACTTCATTCAGGGGAAAATATGTACTGGTAGATTTTTGGGCAAGCTGGTGCGGACCCTGCCGGAAGGAAAATCCTAACGTTGTAAAAGCTTACAACACCTACAAATCGAAAGGCTTTGATGTGCTGGGAGTTTCGCTGGATAAAGAAAAAGAAGATTGGGTAAAAGCCATTGCTGACGATAACCTTACCTGGACACATGTAAGCGATCTAAAGTATTGGGACAACGATGTAGCTAAACTGTACGGTGTGCAAGCTATCCCAACCAATTTTTTGCTGGACAAAGAAGGAAAAATTATCGGTAAGAATTTAAGAGGTGAAGAGCTGGAAGCCAAGCTTAAAGAAATAATGCCGTAAGAGATGTCTGATGTGTGATGTCTGATTTCTGATTTATCCGCATTTTGCGCTATATAAAAAGCCGGTAAGCACAAATAGTTGCTGACCGGCTTTTATATGGCCTTCTTTTTTTCTCAATTACCCCAATAGCACTCACGTTACATGTGTTAAACTTACCACCCCCTTCAACCCACCACCCTACCATCCTTTCACCTTCAATCAACCTATCACCTTTCTAACCTAACGCAACCTGTCTACACTTTTAATAAGCTTTTCATCTTTGCGAATGCCACTGTAAGCCATCACCAGTAGAATAATGTACAAAATAGGGAAAATGGCCCCTATCTTAAAGGTTTGATTCATCAG
This sequence comes from Phnomibacter sp., assembly GCA_046596065.1. Classification (GTDB taxonomy): domain Bacteria; phylum Bacteroidota; class Bacteroidia; order Chitinophagales; family Chitinophagaceae; genus Phnomibacter. Next base: position 1,111 of record JBKJNG010000137.1, read on the forward strand.
TGCTGGATTACTTTTCAGGGTTTCCATCTGGAAATACATCATTACTATAAAAACCAGATCGAGTAAAATACCCAACCAGATAAGGCTTTTTTGTGAAGACCTGTTTTTGAAAAGGAAGATAGCTACCAGCGCTATAATACCTAAAAGAATAGCAACTATAAACATGAGAAGACTGCTTGCTGCAAACAGCTCGGAAATGGCCCCTAACTGCGTTTTGCCTCCAGCGAAAGGAAGTTTAAAAACAAAGAAGAAACTTGCCGCAGCAAGCAGCAGCCATAAAGATTGTATACGTTGTATCATTAAGCTAATTTATTCTGCAAAGTAACAAACCTGTTTTATTGGCAGGCATAATGCATTTGTTTAAAAAACCGATTTATTATAAAACATGGAAGGCTTCGCTTTCCTGTGCCAACCACTGCAAAAAAATACGCAATACCGGTAGTACTGCGTTTCCTTTAAATGCAAATCTTTTATCCTAATTCAGGATACAAAGGAAATTGAGTCATAAACTCATTCACCTCCTTACGAACGGTATTAATAACATTGGCATCATCAGCATTCATAAGCACGTTATCAATAGTATTAGCCACAAACTGCATATCGGCTTCTTTAAAACCTCTTGTGGTAATGGCAGGAACACCTACCCGCATGCCGCTGGTAACAAACGGGCTTTTATCGTCAAAGGGAACCGAGTTTTTATTAAGCGTTATATGTGCTTTATCGAGTGTTTCCTGGGCTTTTTTACCAGTAATATTTTTATTGCGAAGGTCAATCAGCATCAGATGATTATCGGTGCCGCCGCTAATGAGGTTGTAATCTTTTTCAACAAAACATTTGGCAAGGGCCTGTGCGTTTTTCTGAACCTGCTGTTGATAGATACCAAAACTTTCGTCGAGAATTTCCCCAAAAGCAATTGCTTTAGCTGCAATTACATGTTCCAGCGGGCCACCTTGTGTTCCGGGAAAAACCGCGAGGTCGAGCAAAGCGCTCATGGGCCTGATGTTTCCCTTTAGATCTTTAATACCCATTGGGTTATCAAAATCATGACGAAGAAAAATTACGCCCCCTCTTGGTCCACGCAAGGTTTTATGGGTGGTGGAAGTAATGATATGGCAATAATCCAGGGGATCGTTTAAAACACCTGTTGCAATAAGGCCGGCGGGATGGGCTATATCTGCCATAACAAGCGCACCAATTTCATCAGCCACTTTTCTAACCCTTGCATAATCCCAATCGCGGCTATAAGCTGAAGCTCCAACTATAATTAATTTAGGCTTTTCGGCTAAAGCAATTTGTTCCAGTTGCTCATAATCTACCAGGCCGGTTTCTTTTTTTACCCCATAAAACAAAGGCTGGTATAGCTTGCCGCTAAAGTTGGCAGGACTACCATGGGTAAGATGCCCCCCCATGCTGAGATCGAGACCCAGAATTTTATCGCCCGGTTTAAGGAATGCAAGTAAAACGGCAGCGTTTGCCTGGGCTCCGCTATGCGGCTGGACATTGGCCCAACTGGCCTTGAAAATTTGTTTTAACCTTTCTATAGCCAATGTTTCAATCTCATCCACCACTACGCAACCACCATAGTAGCGTTTGCCGGGATAGCCTTCAGCATACTTATTGGTTGCAACACTACCCGTTGCCTGTATAACCTGCAGACTGGTAAAATTTTCACTTGCAATCAGTTCAATACCGTGGCGCTGGCGCTGTAATTCTTTGTTTAAAAGATCAAAAACAAGCTGGTCTTTGTACATCAAACGAAATTTTGCGCAAATATAGCTGGCTACAATCGACTGGCAATCCTGATAAACAGTTTGGGAATAAAAGGTGCTCATTTTCCGCGAACTACAATAGCATCGTTATTAAGCAAAAAGATGTTTTCAGTTTTAGTTATTGCAATTTTCAATTTTTTGAGTTGCCAAAAGGGCTTCTTTTTTGATTATTTAAAGGTAATACTCAATTTTTTTCAGCTGTCTCAGTCGTAAGCACCTTTATTTCTGAAACCGCATTTGGAATTTATCATTTGAAAATATAATTTTCCATTATGGCACTTATGCAAATAGACCACGGCAGTCCGGAATACCATAAAATGGTAAAGCTTCGTGATGAAATACTACGTAAGCCGCTTGGCCTTGCTTTTTCCAGAGAAGAGCTTGAAAAAGAAAGAAAGGACATCCTGGTGGGTGCATTTGATGACGATAGAATTCTCGCATGTTGCCTGCTTACGGAAACTGAAGCCGATACGGTGAGGCTGCGCCAGATGGCTGTACGAAAAAATCAGCAGGGTAAGGGTATTGGACATTCTATGATGGTTTTTGCCGAGACCCTGGCCAGGGACAAGGGATATAAAAAGCTAATGATGCATGCCCGGGACACCGCAATAGGTTTCTATGAAAAACAGGGTTACAAAACGCTGGGGGAGCAGTTTATTGAAGTAAGCCTTCCGCACCATTTAATGGAAAAATTACTGGTGTAAACGATACGCGTTATTTATTTTTTCCCACTTTATTATCTAACACCCCGCGTACGGAAGTCGTGCTTGCCTCGCCGGTGCAGTCAGCTTTCGGCAACAAAAAAAATGATTTATCGTTAATATAAAGATGAAAGAAGTGCGGTGTTTCGAGATAATATTGAAACTTTTTATATGCCCAGTTAGTATAGCCCTTGTCTGTTTCCAATAGGATATCCCCTTCGCGAAAACTCACGTCCACTCTCTCTTTAAATGTTGTGTTACGACGGTAAACTATGCCTGGCAGCAGGTACCAGAAAGTGATCATTAAGACAAACCACATAAAAGAACTAAGCAAAAAAGGGAAAGGCCTTATAAGTTCGAAAGCCATCAAAACAGCGGCAAGTATCGCAAATACATTTACTAATATCAGTAATAATTTAATTTCAGGCCTGGAGAGGAAATGATACCGCAGCGCTTGTAGCACCTTTTTCTTTTCATAATTAACATGCACTGTCATTACGGCGAATAGATTTACTTAGCGAAGATGCAAATTCTGCCTTATTAGTAGCATATGTTTTTATAAAAGTATTAGCTGAACTTATTCATACCCAGTGCGTTTAAATTAAGCTATTTTGGCGGCACCAATGAATATATAATGAATTTGCAACCAATAGCCACTGAAAACTGTCAGTTGGAAACACAACTGCAACTAGTAGGATTTTAAGAAAAAAAATGAAGTTTATCGGATTGCCTATTATACTGTTAATTATCTGCAACAGCAGGGCCGCTGCCCAGTTATGGACTGGAAGCCTGGGTGATCCGGTGATGACATTTGATTTTGGCACCAGTGCTAACCCCGGCGTTCCGCTTCCCGCTGGGATAACTTCCTATAAATATACCAGCCAAGGTTGTCCCGAAGCTGGTGAGTACACACTTGGCAACCAGGTTTTCAGTTGCTACAATAATAACGGGCAAACACTTGTAGGCGATTATACACCTGATGATGTCGGCGGTTACTATATGCTGGTTAATGCCCAATCTTCAAAAGGAACTTTCTATACATCTGCGGCTGGTAATTTATGCCCAAATACGAAATACGAGTTTTCTGTGTGGATCAAAAACGCTTTGAAACCCACTGCGTGTTTTAATGTCGCTATCAATCCAAATCTCACATTCACTGTCGAAACTAAGAGTGGCACGGTGTTAAGCACTTACAATACTTTGGGTATTGTGCCGCAGCAGACACCTGCCTGGACACAATACGGGCTGGTGTTTTCTACAACAGCTACTATAACCGACGTTGTTTTGAAAATTAGCAATAGTGCTGCGGATGGTTGCGGTAACGTGCTTGCCATTGATGAAGTAGCTATTAAACCTTGCGGGCCATTAGTAAGTGCTGCGCTGGCATCAAACGGATTAACCATTTCTGAAATATGCGAAGGCAAAGATCAGTCGATCGTTCTTGCTGCAACCTACAGCAACGAGTTTATCAAGCCTGTTTTTCAATGGCAGTACCGCGAGTCCGGACCATGGCAGGATGTAGCAGGTGCCAACACCAAAACCTATGTTCGGCCCCCGAATGTTCCGGGATCTTACTTGTATAGGGTAAAAATATCAGAAGCCGGATCACAATGCAGCGTAGTTACGAACGAAGTGCTGCTCAATGTTTTAAAGACGCCCTTCGTTCAGGCAACCAGTTATGTATATGGGTGTCTTGGAGGCGACGTAACACTGCTTGCTTCCGGGGCGAACGTTTTCTTATGGACAGGTCCGAATGGTTTCACTTCAACGAAACAAAGTCCCGTACTTGAAAAATTAACATACAAGGATGCCGGAATGTACAAGGTGACGGGCGTTACACAAGCAGGCTGTGTTAATTCAGATTCCACTACTCTCCAAGTTTTTCCTAACGCAATTGCCAGCAGCAGCCAGGGAAAGACCATCTGTGAGGGTAGCTCAACCACCCTTGTTGCCAGCGGGGGCGTGAGGTACTATTGGGAGCCATCGAAAGGTTTGTCAAGTGATACCTTAGCAACACCCGTTGCAAGTCCTGTAGAAAACACCCTGTATAAAGTAAAAGCTACGAATCAATACGGCTGCTCCGACTACGACTCCATTGAAATCAAAATTTGGAAAAAAGTTGTAGTTAATGCCGGCAGCGATCTTAAAACACGTGTAGGATTACCGACCCGCCTGAACGGCTCTATTGGCGGCTCTGATGTGACTTTTTTTTGGACACCTTCCATCAGTGGCAACTTCCCGGAATCACTCACGCCAGTTGTTAATCCACCTCAAACCACCACCTACACTTTGCATGGTGTATCAACACACGGTTGCGCCGGACAAACTGATAATGTAGTGGTGAAAGTGTACGATAAGGTTGTTATCCCAACCGCCTTTTCACCGAATGGAGATGGGATTAACGACACATGGTTTATTGATCCACTAGAATTTTTTATGGAATCGACTACAGAGGTTTACGATAGGTTTGGGCGTTTGGCCTACCTTACAAGGGGATATACCTCGCCGTGGGATGGCACGAGCCGCGGCAACCCATTACCAGTAGGCGTGTACTATTATATCATTGATCTTGGTGTTAAAAATCAACCAAAGCTTACTGGCTCGGTTACAATTATAAGATAGAGTTGAGCCAAATCCCTTTTCACGCAGCCATAAATAGCTGAGTTATTGTTTTAGTTATTTTCAAGGCTAATTTTAAAGTCCACGTTAAATGTCATACGCTTGTTATTACCAATTGGCTATATTGGCCGCCTAAAACTAAAATGCACTTAAGAATTTCATAACACGGGTTGTGATGCAACCAAAAATGTGCAGGCTATAATGAAAAATCTTTTATTGTTAATGATTGCTGCTGCCAGTTTTGCTTCCTGCAAACAGAAGGACAGCCTCGTTTCTTTCGATGTAAACGGACCTGAATTAATTCAGAACAACCAGCATGAGCTAAACCAGGTTATTATATACGACGTCTTTTCCCCTCCGGTAGCAGGTAGAATTTATGTTTACACTTCGCTTGCTTTCTATGAAGCTGTTCGTTTTGATAAACCGAATTATCCGTCGTTAACGAAACAGTTGAATGGCTTCGCAGAAATGCCTTTACCGGATGCTTCTAAAAAATACAACTACAACTTAGCTGCCACAAAAGCGTTTTTTGACGTAACGCACAAGGTTGTTTTTTCGATTGACAGCCTAAAAACCTACGAAGACAAGGTTTTAAAAACTTTCCGGAATGCGTTGGAAAAGGACGTTTATGACCGGTCGGTTGCGTTCGGCGAAGCGGTTGCAGCGAGCATTATTGACCGGGCAGCGAATGATAATTACAAGACTACGCGGGGTATGCCTAAATATATCGGCAGTAATGGTGATGGAAAATGGCAGCCTACCTCACCTGATTATTCCGATGGTATGGAACCCTACTGGGGGACCATCAAGTCGTTTTTATTGGATTCAGCAAGCCAATGCATGCCGCCGCAACCGCCAGCTTTCAGTACTGATAAATCCAGCGAATTTTATAAGAATGCTGTCGATGTCTATACGATTGGTAAAAGCCTGACCGATTCACAAAAGTTCATTGTAAAATACTGGGACGATAATCCCTTTGTTATAGAGCACAGTGGCCACTTGATGTTCGCCAACAAGAAAATAACTCCCGGCGGGCATTGGATGGGCATTGCAGGTATAGCTGCAAAAAAAACAGGTGCTGATAATGTTGAATCGTCCAGGGTTTATGCGCTTACTGCCGTTGCTATGATGGATGCTTTTATTTCCTGCTGGGATGCCAAATATCGTACTGATGTTATTCGCCCTGTAACGTTCATTAATAAGGCAATTGATAACCGTTGGGAGCCGTTTCTACAAACCCCGCCGTTCCCAGAATACCCAAGCGGGCATAGCGCTGTTTCTGCGGCCTCATCCACCGTTCTTACAGCCATTTTTGGAGACAACTTTTCGTTTCATGATACCAGCGACAAAGAGTATATAGGTATGGAGCAGTCTTTTCCATCATTTTATGCAGCAGCAAACGAAGCTGCAATCAGCCGCGTATATGGTGGCATACATTACAAAACCGGCATGGAAGGCGGCATCGTGCAAGGCAAACAGGTTGGTAAATTGGTGGCAGACAAGTTGGTAGTTAAAAAGGTAGCCTCCCGCTAAAATATTTCCGGCACCTTCATCAGCGTTAATTCGCTCTGCAACACGTGCAAGCAGGTCATCGTGGTTGGTTAATCAACTTCCTCGTATTTCCTTTTTTATCTGTTACCTCAATTGATACTATTGCGTTATTAGTATTTATGATCCTGGCTGATTGTGATAGAAATGAAGAACCGTAATCTACATTAACCATACGTTTCTTTCCATCTTTTAAGTAGATAACAGCACTGGCATCCCCTGGCATTAAGTTGATACTGTTTACGGGCTGATTTGGTTTGAAAACCTTGATTTTTCCTTTATTTTGGCTTGCTGCTATCAAAACATTGCCAGACTTATTCCTGAACTTTATTAAAGCTTTTCCATTCCCCGGTACAAACCATCCGCTTTGTAAAATCGTCTGCGGGTTGAACCCACCAAGGCCATTCCCTTTTAGAAAAACACCGTTGCATGCGTCGTACCTGCCCATTGAAACCTCAGTTCCGTAATCGTTGCCGTTTATAAGAATATCCAGGTTGCCATCTCCATCAAAATCTTCGGCAAGCATGCCATTCATACAGGCAAATTGCGCCACAGAGGGTAACGCACTAATCACAAATTTGCCTCCGCCCATATTCTTTATAAAGCTATTTTCCATGTAATTCGCCTTTAAAACCAAAGCCCCGCTTTTCTCATTTTCTGTTAGCATTTTCTCAAAAGGAGCGGATGCATACGATTTGAAGTTTTGAAACTTAGCTCTAAATGAGATCATTTGTTTGGTCATATCATCCCTGGTATGAACAGGAAACTCTCTCATAGCTGTGTCTGTTGGCGATGAACGAAGGAACCTGACAAGAATGAAAGCTACGATGCCATACCTGTCA
>JBKJNG010000151.1:0-5534 GCA_046596065.1 Phnomibacter sp.
TTTAATGTATGCAATTGCCATTTGCCAGCCACCTAAAGTTTATATATGCTACACAGGCAATATACATTTTAAAAGCGATGCACCTCAGGAACTTATTAAAGCCGATAGCAAAGAACTAAAAGGCGCAATTGAAACTAATACCAAAACCTTTTCTTTTAAAATACGGGTAAGCTCTTTTGAGGGCTTTAACAGCGGATTACAAAAAATGCATTTCAATGAAAATTATTTAGAGTCGGCTACTTATCCTGAAGCCAGTTTTAAAGGAAAAATTATTGAAGATATAGATTGGACCAAAGAAGGACAATACGAAATAAGAGCTAAAGGAATTCTAAGTATTCATGGAGTAGACCACGAACGCATTATTAAAAGCACGCTTGATATTAAACAGGGAAAATTGTACATTCAAACGAATTTTACGGTTTTATTGCCGGACCATAATATTCCCATTCCACGCATTGTAAAAGAAAAATTGGCGCAGGAAATTAAAGTAGAAATTTCCGCTGCATTGGAAGGCAGATAACAAAATACTTATTTTAATAAATGCTGCCTTTTTTCGCCCATAAAAAAACAATTTTTCAGCTGCTGCTATGTTGCATAATTCTATTATCAACAAACATCTGTGCACAGCCATCTGTTACAAAAATATTTTCACTGCACGATGGCAATATTCAGCCACGCATTAACTGTTTAATACAAACATTAAAGGGGTATTTACTTGCCGGCACCAGCAACGGATTATTTCTGTTTAACGGTACTCAATTTGAAAAAATTGAAATAGATTCTGCAGTGCAATCGCTGGAAGTGACAGCGCTTTGCGAAGTAAAGCCAGGGGAAGTCTGGCTTGGTTTTCAAAACGGCGCACTGGCTAAGTATAAAAATTTTTTCGCCACTGAATTAAAATTTGACGAAGGAAGATTCGGAAAACCCATCACAAAAATTTTAGTTGACAATGAAGGAAAAATATGGTGTAGCACTGCAGGAGAAGGCGTTTACTTATATAATGGCAAACATTGGATAAATTTTAGTGAAGATGATGGCATGAGTGATGCTTATGTGTATGATATGGCGCTTGCGGGAAACACTGGTGTTGTATGTGGCACAGATGATGGCGTAAACGCATTGGCATATTCAAACAGTAAAAAATCGATAAGGACGGCAAGCAATAGAAATCCTTCGCTGGATAAAATTATACGGCGCATTATGCCGGCTGTCAACGACACTTATTTAGCAGGAACCCAAAGCTGGAACCTCGGTTTGTTTTCACTGAATGATCTGGATGTTGTTAGTCCCGGTAATGTTGCCACACAAACATCACAGGTCAACGGGCTTGCCAAAACATTACATTACAATTGGGTGGCTACAGAAACAGATGGCTTGTGGTATTACACCTGTAAGGAAAGTTGTTCCCCAATATTTAATAAACTTGTTTTGGCGCAAAAAAAGATATCCGGAATATTGGCAGATAAGCAACAAAACATATGGATAATATCAGACAACAATTTAATACTTACAACAGGCGATAAATTACTGCATGTTGAAACAGGAGACGACAGTACCTACAAACAATTACATGCCATTGTTGCAAGTAATTCAAATGAAGTTTTTAGCAAACGTATTTGGTATGGCTACAACAATGGATTGAAGGAAATTACTAATAAATCGGGCGTAAAAACAATAATTGATCATCCGGTTAAAAAATTTGCTAACAATACTGAAATAACCAGTTTATATGAAGATACTACGGGCAGAATATGGATTGGCACTATGGGAAAAGGCATTTGGTTTCTGAACCCAACAACAAACCAGGTTTGGCAACTTGAAAACATTTTAATTCCATCTAATTCAAATATCCTTTCCGTTAATGGTAAACAAAATACTGTTTGGATAACAAGTCTTGAAGGTATTGTAAAAACTACATTACTGCCCAATAACACTTTCAGTTTTGAATCGTACAATAACAGCGAAAAAATTGGAAGCAATTATGTATATGACATTTTTACCGACACTAAAAACCGAACCTGGTTTGCAACCGATGGCCGCGGCCTTACCAAACTTGATAACGGAATATTTACAAATTATGGCGAAAAAAATGGCATAAAAACCAAAGTAATTTATGGTCTTGCAGAAGACCGTAATGGGTGCATCTGGATGAATACTTTAAATGATGGGTTGTATTGCTTTAACGACAAAAGCTTTATTAATTTTTCGGTGAAAGACGGCCTGAGTGACAACAACATTTCATCACTTGTAACCGGCAAGGATGGCAACATAATAGCGCTAAGCAAAAAAGCAATTGATGTTATAAATGCTGATAATTATGCTGTGCAGATTTTTAATGAAGACCAGGGCATAAAGGACATTAACACCGATCAGCACAGTTCAATTGTTTCTTCCGATGGTAATTTATATTTTTCTGCAACAGATGGCATACACACCTTAGAACCGCTTGCAAATTTTTCTGCGCCGAAGGCTTATATTGATCACGCTGAATTATTCTTAACCGACTTCAACATCGATAGTATTAAACAGTTTTCGTCAGAAGAAAATAACCTCGGCATACACTTCAATGCTATCGATCTTGATCATCCTGACAAAGTCCAGTTTCAATATACGCTGGAAGGATTTAATGTTACGTGGATCAATACAAAAGACCGCTATGTAAATTTTCCAAAATTGCCACCGGGTGATTATACATTCAGGGTAAAAGCTTCGTTATCCTCAAATTTCAAAAATTCCGCGGAAGCGATTTATATTTTTAAAATTCTTCACCCTTATTGGCAGCGATGGTGGTTCATTTTATTAAGCTTGCTATTTAGTGCAGCATGTGTTTGGCTTCTAATCCGCTACCGCGAAAAACAGCAGCAACGCTGGCAGCAACTAAAACAGGAAAACCTGCAAAGCCAGCTGGAAACGTTAAAAAGCCAAATAAATCCACATTTCTTTTTTAATAGCTTAAACACATTGGTTGCATTAATAGAAGAAGAGCCAAAAGCAGCTGTAAATTACACCACGCATCTTAGCGATTTCTTTCGTAAAATGGTTCAATATCGTTTTAGAGATCTTATACCTTTAGAAGAAGAACTTGCAATGATCAAAGACTATTTTTATATACAGCAGCAACGTTTTGGCGATGCATTTCGAATTATAGATAACATTGATAAAAAAACAGCAGCTACGCAACAAATAGCGCCGCTTACGCTGCAGCTGCTGGTGGAAAATGCCATTAAGCATAACACCTTTACCATGCAGGATCCGTTATTGATTCAACTAAATATTGAAGCGCAATGGCTAACTGTCGCAAATAATATCAAACCAAAAATTCACCCGGAAACTGGTGCCGGCATGGGGTTGCAAAATATTTTTCGCCGTTATAAATTACTAACCAGCAAAGAAGTAATTATTGAAAACAATAGCCACACATTTAAAGTAAGTGTACCATTAATTTAAAAAAAATTCGCATGCGCATTTGGGTCATAGAAGATGAATTGCCTGCAGCACGCCGCATGGTAAAGATGCTGCAAAGCATAGAAGGTGTTATTGTAGAAAAAACATTTGCTACAGTGTTAGAAACAGTTGCCGCTTTGCAGCAGTTGCAACACCCTGAATTTCTTGTAATGGATATTCATTTGGCAGATGGCAGCAGCTTCGAAATATTTAAACAGGTTCAGGTAAATGCACCGGTAATATTTACTACTGCGTTCGATCAATACGCATTAAATGCGTTTAAATTAAACAGCATTGATTATTTGCTAAAACCAATTAAGGAAGAAGAACTACACGCAGCGATTGAAAAGTTTAAGCGCCTTCATAACCAACAATTGCAAACAAAACAAATTGAGCAGTTATTAAAAGCAATTGGCCGGCCGCCGAAAGAATACAAGCGCCGCTTTGCAGTAAAATATGGCGAGCATCTGAAAACAATTGATATAAACCAGGTGGCGTACTTTTTTACGGAAAACAAAGCTACCTACCTTATTGGCAAGGATGGTTTCAGGCATGTTATCGATTACAATATGGATGAACTGGATGAACACTTAGACCCGCGAAATTTTTTTCGTATTAACAGGCAATTCATTATAAGTGTTGCGGCTATTTCTGAAATGCATACCTACACAAAAGCACGTGTTATGGTAACATTAAATCCACTAACAAAACTCGATACCATCGTAAGCAGCGAGCGTGCTGCGGCTTTTAAACAATGGCTTGATGGTATTGAAAATATTTGAGCATTCCGGTTCGGGATAAAGAATTCCTGTTTCAGCAGATATTGGTTGCAAAGCGGTTTCCAGAGTTGCATTTTTGAATTGTAATTATAACAATTCAAAAAAACTATTTATGAAAAAAATGCGTAACCTGATTACCCTTGCTATACTAATTTGCCTGCTTGCTTCCTGTACCCGCAGCACCGATAGTACTATTCTTAACAACGCCGCAACCGTCGGCAATTGGAAAGTGTCTTTGTTCCAGGAAGAAAAAGACGAATCCAGTAATTATGCGGGTTGGTCATTTACTTTCGATAGTAATGGCAGAGCAACCGCAATCAAAAGCGGCATAACTGTAACCGGAACCTGGGCATTAAAAGAAGGCAGATTCAAACTTGATTTTGGCACCGATCTGCTACTTAAACATATTAGTGATGATTGGGTTATCATTGAAAAATCAAATACTTCCATTAAATTGAAGGATGATAACACATTGAAAAACGAACTACTCCAGTTTGTGAAAATCTAAAGATGGTTTTTTGGGTTTATTCATACAGGCCGTGGCGATTGCTGCGGCTTTTTTGATTTTCCAGGCATGCAGTTTTTAAATGCAGCAGCAATCAAACAGCATTTATTGTAAATTTGCAGCAGCAGGTGGATTTGTTTATTGTTCAGCCTGCTACCGTGCACCAGGTAATTAATTGAATAGCACGGATGTTAAACACATTTTTAACTGGACTAATAAACGTACAAAGCAATCGCCTCCCGGCCTGTTTTATTCGTTTATAAGTTCTCAAAGCAATTTTATCGGTTATGAATACAAGCATTTATGATTGCTTACAAGAGCGCATACTGGTAATTGATGGTGCAATGGGTACAATGATTCAGCGGCATAAATTAGAAGAAGCTGATTACCGCGGCGAGCAGTTTAAAGATTGGCATACCGATGTAAAAGGCAACAATGATTTGCTGAGTATTACCCAGCCGCAAATTATCGAAGACATCCACAAACAATACCTTGAAGCAGGTGCAGATATTATTGAGACCAACACTTTCAGCAGTACCATAATTGCGCAGGCCGATTATGACATGCAGTCAATTGCTTACGAAATGAATGTTGCTTCTGCAAAATGCGCCCGCCGTGCTGCTGATGAATACACAGCTAAAGACCCGTCTAAACCACGCTACGTAGCAGGTGCTATTAGCCCGCTAAATAAAACGCTTAGCCTAAGCCCCGATGTAAATAATCCCGGTTATCGTGCTGTTACTTTCGATGAAGTTGCAACAGCTTACTACGACCAGATACAAGCACTAACTGAAGGCGGTGTTGAT
>JBKJNG010000112.1:0-3947 GCA_046596065.1 Phnomibacter sp.
CAGCATATCACATCACATTTTGTGGAGGTAAAAGTAGTTACTTTGCCCGTTTCCCCTTCTAAGTTGGGGATTTACTACAATTTTCATGAAGAGCCTAAGTAAGATTTTTAAGTATATAACACCTTACCCGAAGCTGCTATCAGCTTATTTCAGCTTCAATGTTTTATCGTCTTTTTTCTCTGTTATATCCCTCGGCCTGTTAAGTCCTTTTCTTTTACTCATTTTTAAGAAGGATGATACACTTAAAAATGTCACAAGTTCCGGTGGTTTCCTCTCCCGTATTAACCCTGTAAATCATTTTAAAGAATGGTTGTATGAGATGATGCAGCTGCCAAACGGGGATATTAAAGCACTCGGCGTTATTTGTTTGGTGGTAATGTTCTCCATACTGTTAAAGAACTTTTTCCTTTATCTATCATTGTACTATCTAAATCCTATACGCAATAACGTTATTAACGATCTGCGTACTAAAATGTACCGCAAGATCCTTGAATTGCCCATCGGTTTTTTTAGCGAGCAGCGTAAGGGAGATATTATGAGCCGCCTAACCAACGATTTGGGAGAAGTGGAGAGTTCAACCGTAAATGTGATTGAGACAACTTTCCGTGAACCGATTCTCGCTTTAATGTATTTGATCTACCTGTTGGTATTGAGCCCTCAGCTGACATTGTTTCTTATCCTGTTTTTACCTGTTGCAGGCTTAATTATTGGTCGCGTTGGTAAGAGCTTAAAAAGAGAGAGCAGGAATGTGCAGGAAAAGCTGGGTGCCATTCTTTCCACCATCGATGAAACGATTGGCGGCATTCGCATTATTAAAGGATTTACTGCAGAACCAAAATTGCTTAACCGCTTTGATAAGGAAAATGAAGAACTTTTTACGATTAAAAACAAGGCAAACCGCCGCCGTGACCTTGCCTCACCCATGAGTGAAGTGATGGGTATTACCGCCGTGGTTTGCGTGCTTTGGTATGGTGGCCGTTTGGTTTTAAAAGGATCATTCCTCGATCCGGGTGATTTTCTTGCATACATAGCCATTATTTCCCAGCTGATTAACCCGCTTAAAGCACTTACTTCTGCTTCTTATAATATTAAAAGAGGCGCCGCTAGTATCGATCGTATTGAATCGCTGATCGATGAAGAAGTTTCAATCAGGGAAATTGCGAACCCGCTTTCTATGGAACTTTTCTCAAAGTCTATCGAGTTGAAAAATGTAAGCTTTCAGTATGATGACAAGGTGGTGCTGCACGACATAAACCTGGTTATTGAAAAAGGTAAAACCATTGCGTTGGTAGGAAGTAGTGGCTCGGGTAAGAGTACATTGGCCGATATGATTCCACGTTTTCACGATGTAGGATCGGGAGAAATATTAATAGATGGAATAAACATAAAAAATTGCACGCTGAGAAGTCTGCGGGAGCAAATGGGTATTGTTACGCAGGAAGCATTTTTGTTTAATGATACCATTGCGGCCAATATTGCGTTGGGTGTTCCCGGTGCCGGTAAGGAGGATATTATTCACGCCGCACAAGTGGCCAATGCGCACAACTTTATAATCAGTAAAGAGGATGGCTACGAAACAAATGTGGGCGATCGCGGTACTAAGCTGAGTGGTGGCGAAAGGCAACGAATCACCATTGCAAGGGCTGTTTTGAAAAACCCATCAATCCTGATTTTAGACGAAGCAACTTCCAGCCTGGATACTGAAAGCGAAAGGCTTGTGCAGGATGCCATTAATAAAGTAATGCAGGACAGAACGACCATCGTGATAGCCCACCGTCTAAGTACAATAAGGCATGCGGATGAAATAATCGTTCTGCAACATGGCCATATTGCCGAAAGAGGTAATCATGATTCCTTGCTATCCCAGGAGGGTGGTATTTACCGCCGGTTGGTACAAATGCAGGAAGTACGGTAGAGATTTGGTGATGTCGGATTTCGGATGTGTGATTTGTTTGATTCAATTATGCCGCACAAATTTGAACTTCCTTTTTATCAATTTTTTTTTTGTGATAGTCACAAAATGAGAAGAGGAAAAGCTTTCACCTCTCCTCTTTTCGAATTACCTATTGACTCAGTGACTTAATGACCATTGACCTTGTTTTACATTGCCCTTGTTTTGCTGGTTTTAGCTTCCATGCTTAAAGTGGCGTGTGGTACGGCACGCAAACGTGCTTTTTCAATAAGCTTACCAGTTACGCGGCAAACGCCATAGGTTTTATTTTCAATGCGCATAATGGCTTTTTCCAGGTGATCGATAAAAGTGATTTGCCTGCTGGCCATTTGGCTCAATTGTTCTCTTTCCATACTCAGGCTGCCGTCTTCCATTGTCATATAACGTCCATCGTCATTGTCGCCACCCATTTCATCTTTACGGGTTATAAGGCCCTGCAGGTACGCAAGTTCTTTTTTTGCTGATTCCAGTTTACGCTGGATAAGTGTTTTAAACTCGTGCAATTCAGAATCGCTGTAGCGCATGCTCGGCACACTACTCTGCGGTTCCTCTTCTTCCCTTGGGCCGTCAAGCACCGAATGCGTAAAATCGGGTTCGTAAGGAACCTTACCGGTAGCGGACGTTTTTGGGATTTTCACGGTTTTTGCCTCCGCTTTTTTAGGAGCGGTTTCGTCTGCTGTTTTAGCGCTTGTTTTTTTCTTAACGGGAGCTTCTTCATGTTGAGAAGCACCGGTTGCCGGAGTTGTTTTTTCCTTCACGGTGTCTGATGGCTTTTGAATGATTTTACCAGCTTTTCCCAAATCATTTGCCTGGGCCGTTTTTGTTGCAGCAACTTTTACAGGTGCTTTGGCTACGGGGTGGGCAACTTCTTTTGCAGCGGGTTTTTTAGATTTTGTTTCATGCTCTTGTACGGCTTTAACGGCAGGTTTTACTACAGCTTTAGCGGTTTTTGTGGAAGTTTTTTCTGCATTTTTATTGGCAGAAATAGATTTTCCTGGTACAGCCGGCGTCGGTTTTTTAGTAGCCATCGTTAATCTTCCTTTTTATTTATGAGAACCTTTAGTTTGGCCTCATTCACTTCAATTTCAGTGCCATCGATTAATGCAGGCACCCAGTCCAATGAATCTGCCAAAATTTCGGCGCAAATATATGACTTGAAAACATCGAATGCGGGCCTAATATTTTCGTCACCCGTCCAGCTTACAATAATGCGGTCGGTGAGCTCAAAATCGTTGTCTTTCCGCAAGTTCTGAATACGGTTTACAAGTTCACGGGCGGCACCTTCCTGCTTTAATGGTTCAGTGAGGGTTATGTCTAAAGCCACGGTTAAATAGCCTTTGGTGGCTACACTCCAGCCTGGAATGTCATCTGCCGAAATGTCAACTTCTTCCAATGCCAATCCCAGCGGTTCGCCAGCAAGCATTATAGTTATTTGCCCGTCTTTTTCTAGCGAACTAATATCAGATGCTGAAAAAGCAGCAATTGCTACGGAAACAGCTTTCATTTTAGCTCCTAGCTTTTTGCCCAGTGCGATAAAGTTGGGTTTAATTTTCTTTTTAATGAAGCCTTCGGTATCGGACAGGTATTCAATTTCTTTTACGTTCACTTCAGCCATTACCAAGTCCGCTACTTTTTCAAGCTGGGCTTTCATTTCCGGGTTTAAAACCGGGATCAGCACTTTTTGCAGCGGCTGCCTTACTTTGATGTTTACTTTTTTACGAAGGCTTAGCACAAGGCTGCTTAGGTCCTGCGCCAGTTGCATTCTTTCCTCCAGGCCGGTATCAATGGCTGCAACGTTTGCGGTTGGGTAATCGGTATGGTGTACGGATTCAATTTTAAAACGGCCTGTTACTTTATTTAATGCCTTGAAAATAGTATCACTAAAGAAGGGCGCAATAGGTGCTACCAGCCTTACCAGTGTTTCAAGGCACTCGTATAAGGTTTGGTAAGCACAAATTTTGTCATGCTCATATTCACCTTTCCAGAACCGGCGGCG